>NZ_JBEXLR010000006.1:0-115845 GCF_040610095.1 Micromonospora sp. NPDC004540 | reverse complement strand
CCTGCACTGGTTCGAGCCGGGCCGGGCCAGCCAGGACCGCAGCGAGTTCCTGGCCGAGGCGACCGCCCTAGCCGGCCGGGGCGTGGTGTCGGTGCGCCGGGTGCGGCTCGTCGGCGCAGATGACCTCACCGAGCCGGCCGGGGGTGAGCAGGTCCAGCACGAAGAAGGCCAGCGCCATCACGAGCAGGCCGACCAGGCCGAAGATGACCGTGGAGGCCAGCCCCTTGCCGAAGTCGCTGTAGCTGGTGAGGATCGCGGTGAAGACGATGCCGGCGATGCCGAGCTGGTTGGCGGCGAGCAGCAGCGCGGCGTTGCCGTTGCGGCGCACCCAGATCAGCTCCCGCAGCTTCCCCGGCGTGAGCAGGTCGACCAGCAGGAAGCCGGCGGCCAGCAGCGCCACCCCGACGACCCCGAACACGATGCTCTGCCACGCCCCGTTGAGCAGGTCTCCCAGCACCGAACGCCCTCCCCGGCCTCGCCCGCCCGACGCGGCTGCCGGGGCGGTGCCGCAGACGATAGCGGCACCGCACCACCATGATCTAGAGCGAGAGGTAGCGCTGCCGCTCGTACGGGGTGACCTCGCGGCGGTACTGCTCCCACTCGGCCCGCTTGTTGCGCAGGAAGAAGTCGAAGACGTGCTCGCCGAGCACCTCGGCGACCAGCTCGGAGCCGGCCATCACGTCGATCGCCTCGGCCAGGTTCTCCGGCAGCGCCTCGTAACCCATGGCGCGGCGCTCGGCGCTGCTCAGCGACCAGACGTCGTCCTCGGCGCCCGGCGGCAGCTCGTAGCCCTCCTCGATGCCCTTGAGGCCGGCGCCGAGCATGACCGCGAAGGCCAGGTAGGGGTTGGTCGCCGAGTCCAGCGAGCGGACCTCGACCCGGGCCGAGTTCGGCTTGCCGTAGGCGGGCACCCGGACCAACGCGGACCGGTTCAGGTGACCCCAGCAGACGTACGCCGGGCTCTCGGTGATCCGGTCCGGCAGGTGCTGCGGGAAGAGGCGCTTGTAGGAGTTGACCCACTGGTTGGTGACGGCGGTGTATTCGCGGGCGTGGGTGAGCAGCCCGGCGATGAACGACTTGGCCACCTTGGAGAGCTTCATCGGGTCGCCGGCGTCGTGGAACGCGTTGCGCTCCCCCTCGAACAGCGACAGGTGGGTGTGCATGCCGTTGCCCGGCTGGTCGGTGAAGGGCTTCGGCATGAAGCTGGCCTGCACCCCGGTGGAGAGCGCGACCTCCTTGACCACGTGCCGGAAGGTCATGATGTTGTCGGCGGTGGTGAGCGCGTCGGCGTAGCGCAGGTCGATCTCCTGCTGGCCGGGGGCCACCTCGTGGTGGCTGAACTCCACCGAGATGCCGATCCGCTCCAGCGCCAGCACCGCCTGCCGGCGGAAGTCGCGGGCCACCGCGTGGGTGGTGTGCTCGAAGTAGCCGCCGGTGTCCACCGGGATCGGCACCGAGCCGTCCTGCGGGCCGTTCTCCAGCAGGAAGAACTCGATCTCCGGGTGGGTGTAGAAGGTGAAGCCCTTCTCGGCCGCCCGGGAGAGCGCCCGGCGCAGCACGTGCCGCGGGTCGGCCCAGGACGGGCTGCCGTCGGGGAGCAGGATGTCGCAGAACATCCGGGCGCTCTCACCGCTGACCCCGCCCTCGAACGGGAAGACCTGGAAGGTGGTCGGGTCGGGCATGGCCACCATGTCCGACTCGAAGACCCGGGCGAAGCCCTCGATGGCCGAGCCGTCGAAGCCGATGCCCTCCTCGAAGGCCGCCTCCAGCTCCGCGGGGGCCACCGACACGCTCTTCAGCGTGCCGAGCACGTCGGTGAACCACAGCCGGACGAACCGGATGTCCCGCTCTTCCAGCGTGCGGAGGACGAACTCCTGCTGACGGTCCACTTCCACCCCTCGTGACACGTACGTCCGCACCGGCCGGGCCGGGGCCCGGCCTGACCGCCCAGTCTCCACCGGGCTCGTTACGCCGACGTTACGCCCCCGGCGTCTGCCGCGTCCGGCCGGATTCGGCCCCTCCGGCTGGGGCAAGATGAGGGCATGCCCACGCTGCGTCTCGCCCTGTGCCAGGTCGACCCGACGGTCGGCGACATCGCCGGCAACGCCGGCCTGGTCCGCGCCTGGGCCCGCAAGGCCGCCGACGCCGGCGCCCAGCTCGCCCTCTTCCCGGAGCTGATGCTGACCGGCTACCCGGTCGAGGACCTGGTCTTCCGCCGGTCCTTCGTCGCCGCCTCGCGGGCCGCGCTGCACCGGCTCGCCGCCGACCTGGCCGCCGACGGCCTGGGTGACCTGCCGGTCCTGGTCGGCTACCTGGACGCGGACGGCCCGCCGCAGGTCAGCGCCGACGCCGAGCCGGGCAAGGGGGCCCGCAACGCGGCCGGGCTGCTGCACGGCGGGGCGGTGGTGGCCACCTACTTCAAGCACCACCTGCCCAACTACGGCGTCTTCGACGAGGACCGCTACTTCGTCTCCGGCGACGCGCTGACCGTGGTCCGGGTCGGCGGGGTGGACGTGGCGCTGACCATCTGCGAGGACCTCTGGCAGGCCGGCGGCCCGTTCGCGGTGGCCCGCCAGGCGGGTGTCGGGCTGGTGCTCAACATCAACGGCTCGCCCTACGAGCTCAACAAGGACGACATCCGGCTGCCGCTGGTCCGCCGCCGGGCCGCCGAGGCGGGGGCCGCCATCGCGTACGTGAACATGGTCGGCGGCCAGGACGAGCTGGTCTACGACGGCGACTCGATGATCGTCGACGCGAACGGCACGCTGCTCGCCCGGGCGCCCCAGTTCGTCGAGCACCTGCTCGTGCACGACGTGGAGCTGCCGCCGGCCAAGGAACCGCTCGACGGCGAGGCGCGGGCCGACGAGATGCGGATCGTCCGGGCCAAGGTCAGCGACATCCTCCCGCCGGCGCCCCTGGGCGAGATCGCGGTCGGCGGCATCATCGAGCCGGTCGCCGACGAGGCGGAGGTCTGGCAGGCGCTGGTGCTGGGCCTGCGCGACTACGTCAACAAGAACGGGTTCCCCTCGGTGGTGCTCGGCCTCTCCGGCGGCATCGACTCGGCGCTGGTGGCCGTGCTGGCCGTCGACGCGCTCGGCCCGGAACGGGTGGTCGGGGTGTCGCTGCCCAGCCAGCACTCCTCCGAGCACTCCCGCGCCGACGCCGAGGAGCTGGCCAAGCGCACCGGCCTCGACTTCCGGATCGAGCCGATCCAGCCCATGGTGGACACCTTCCTGGCCAACATGTCGCTGTCCGGGGTGACCGTGGAGAACCTCCAGGCCCGGGTCCGCGGCGTCATCCTCATGGCGCTGTCGAACCAGGAGGGCCACCTGGTCCTCACCACCGGCAACAAGAGCGAGCTGGCGGTCGGCTACTCCACCCTGTACGGCGACTCGGTGGGCGGCTACAACCCGGTCAAGGACGTCTGGAAGACGCTGATCTGGCGGCTGGCCAAGTGGCGCAACGCCGAGGCGGAGCGGCGCGGCGAGACGCCGCCGGTCCCGGAGAGCTCGATCGGCAAGCCGCCGTCGGCGGAGCTGAGCCCCGGCCAGCTCGACAGCGACAGTCTCCCGGAATACGACGTGCTCGACCCGATCCTGATCGGCTACGTCGACGGCGACCTGGGCCGGGACGGCCTGGTCGCGTCGGGCCACGACCCGGCGATCGTGGACCGGGTGCTGCGGATGGTGGATACCGCCGAGTACAAGCGCCGGCAGTCCGCCCCCGGCACCAAGATCTCCATGAAGGCGTTCGGCCGCGACCGGCGGCTGCCGATCACCAACCGCTGGCGCGAGGACGGCTGACCCGCTCCCGGCGGCCCGCCGGCCGCCGGGAGTGAAATCCTCCACTCCGCCCTGCCCCCGGCCGGTGTCCCGGTGCGACGATCGCGGCGGAACCCGGGGACCGCGAACGCGGCCTCGAGGAAGGAGAGAGTCATGGTGGAGTCCACCCCGACCGAGGTGACCGCCCTCTACGGCGGGCCGGCCACCCGGCGGGTCCGCACCCGCGACCTGATCGCCGCCAAGGAGCGCGGCGAGCGGTGGGCGATGCTGACCTCGTACGACCAGTACACCGCCTCGATCTTCGACCGGGCGGGTATTCCGGTGCTGCTGGTCGGCGACTCGGCGGCCAACAACGTGTTCGGCTACGAGACCACCCTGCCGGTGACCGCCGAGGAGCTGCTCCCCCTGGTCCGGGCGGTGGTCCGGGCGACCCGGCAGGCGCTGATCGTCGGCGACCTGCCCTTCGGCTCCTACGAGGAGGGGCCGACGCAGGCGCTGCGGACCGCGGTGCGGTTCATGAAGGAGGGCGGCTGCCACGCGGTGAAGCTGGAGGGCGGCCGGCGCTGCGCCGCCCAGATCGAGGCGATCGTCGGGGCGGGCATCCCGGTGATGGCGCACATCGGCTTCACCCCGCAGAGCGAGCACACCCTGGGCGGCTACCGGGTGCAGGGCCGGGGCGACACCGCCGAGGAGGTGATCGCCGACGCCCGGGCGGTGGCCGAGGCGGGCGCCTTCGCGGTGGTGCTGGAGATGGTGCCCGGTGAGGTGGCCAAGCGGATCACCGCCGAGCTGCGCATCCCCACGGTGGGCATCGGCGCCGGCCCGGACACCGACGGCCAGGTGCTGGTCTGGCAGGACATGGCCGGGCTGCGCACCGGCAAGGCGCCGCGCTTCGTGAAGCGCTACGCCGACCTGGCCGGCGCGCTGACCGACGCCACCCGCCGCTACGCCGAGGAGGTGCGCGGCGGCGAGTTCCCGGCCGCCGAGCACACCTTCTGACCCGTACGCCGGGCGGCGCGGCTCCCGGGCCGCGCCGCCCGGCCGGTCAGACCACGCAGAACTCGTTGTCCTCCGGGTCGGCCAGCTGCACCGAGTAGTAGCCGTCGTCGGGGTCGTCCATCGAGCCGAGCACCCGGGCGCCCAGGGCGGTCAGCCGGGCCACCTCGGCGTCGACGCGGGGCCGCCGCTCGGCCACCGGCACCGCACGCCCGCCACCGACCTTCAGGTCGATGTGCAGCCGGTTCTTGACCGCCTTCGGCTCGGGGACCGGCTGGAACCAGATCCGCGGGCCCGCGCCGGTCGGGTCCTCCAGCCGGTCGAGGCAGTCGCCGTCGCCGAGTTCCTCGGGTGGGATGCCGACCGAGAGGTACCAGTCCCGCCAGGTCGGCTGCCCGTCGGGCGGCGGCTGCGGCCGGTAGCGCAGCGCCTCGGCCCAGAACGCGACGAGCCGCGACGGCTCCCGACAGTCGATCACCAGTTGCCACTCCATGCGGCGATGGTGCCGCACGGGTACGACGTCAGAGGTCGGTGACGCGGATGCCGGCGTGCGCCTTGTAGCGCTTGTTGATCGCGATCAGGTTGGCGGTGAACGCCTCGATCTGGTGGGCGTTGCGCAGCCGGCCGGCGTAGATGCCCCGCATCCCGGGGATCCGGGCGGCGAGCGCGGCGACCACCCCGACCAGCTCCCGGTCCTCGGTGCAGATCAACACGTCCAGGTCGATCCGTTCGACCTCCGGATCGGCCAGCAGCGGCGCGCTGACGTGGTTGAACGCGGCGCAGACCCGGGAGTCGGGCAGCAGCCCGGCGGCCTGCTGCACGGCGCTGCCCTCGGCGACGGTCAGCGCGTACGGGCCCTGCTTGTCGAAGCCGAGCGGGTTGACGCAGTCAATGACGATCTTGCCGGCGAGCGGACCGGCCAGCGCCGCGACGATGTCGGCGTGCCCGTCCCACGGCACCGCGATGATCACCACGTCGCTGCGGCGGGCGACCTCGTCGTTGTCCGAGCCGGAGACGGTGGCGCCGGACGGCACGCCGGGCAGGGCGGCGATCTCGGCGGCGGCCTGGGCGGCCCGGTCGGCGGCGCGGGAGCCGATCAGCACGGTCTGCCCGGCCCGGGCGAACCGGTAGGCGAGACCCCGCCCCTGGTCGCCGGTGCCACCGATGATGCCGACGGTCAGCCCGGAGACGTCGGGCAGCGTGGTCGCGTCGTAAGCCATGCGGTCATCCTCGCAAAGGTCGGCGCACGGCAGCGCGGCCGGGCGCTGTGACAATCCCCGCGCTCCGGCGCCTCACGCCCGCTCGAAGGCGACCTTGCGCTGGACCGGGTCGGCGGCGGTCAGCCGGACCCGAACGCGCTCGCCGAGCGGCAGGTCGCCGGTGCAGCGGGCGCGCACCGGCGGCTCGTCCAGCGCGATCGTGCCGCCGGGCGGGCGGCCCGGACGGCCGTTACCCGCCGGCCGCGGCTCGTCGACGTCCAGCACCGCCGCCTCGAAGGTCTCCCCCACCCGGTGCGCCAGCAGCACGGCCTCGGCCAGCTCCACCGCGCCCCGGGTGGCCGCGGACGCGGTCCGGTCGGTCGTCGCCATCACCTCGGGCAGCTTCGGCAGCGCGGTGCGGACGTGCTCGGGCACCTCCCGGCCCTCGTGCAGGGCCAGGCAGACCTCGGTGGCGTACCGGTCAGCGAGCCGGCGCAGCGGCGCCGTCACGTGGGCGTACGCGGCGGCCACCCCGCCGTGCTCCGGCTGCTCGGGCAACTCGCCGTCGAACGCCGTGTAGGCGGCCCCGCGCATCAGCTCGGCGGCCTGGTCGACGAAGGCCGCCGCCCGGGGCTGCGAGGCGTCCAGTCCGGCGAGCACCGTGCCGACCGGGACGCCGGCCGGCCAGGACACCCCGAGCGGCCCGGCGGCCAGCCGCAACCGGTCCACCGCCTCCGGCCGGGGCGGCGGCATCGTGCGCAGCAGCCCGACCCGGCCGGCCAGCATGAGGTCGGCGGCGGCCATCCCGGTCAGCAGCGAGATCTGGGCGTTGTGCTCCTCCATGGGGCCGGGCCCGCGCAGCACCAGCCGCCAGCCGTCGCCGTCCGGCTCGACGTCCTGCTCGGGCAGCGGCAGGTTGATCGCGCCCCGGCGCAGCCCGCGGGCGGTGAGCAGGGCACCGATCTCGGGCAGCAGGGCGATCGGCTCGGGCAGCCGGCCGGCGTCGGCGTCGCGCTGCACCCCGGAGTAGTCGAGCTTGGCCCGGCTGCGCACCCGGGCCCGCTCCAGCGTGACGGCGACCGTGCCGCCGTCGCCGTCGAGGTCGATGGTCCAGAGCACCGCCGCCCGGTCGGCGTCGGGCAGCAGGCTGGCCGCCCCCTCGCTGAGCGTGTGCGGGTGCAGCGGCACGTTCCCGTCGGGCAGGTAGACCGTCTGCCCCCGGCGCCAGGTCTCCTCCTCCAGCGCCCCGCCGGGGCGGACGTGGGTGAAGACGTCGGCGATCGCGTACCGGACGCGGTAACCGCCACCGGGCCGGCGGGCGAGGTGCATGGCCTGGTCGAGGTCGCGCGAGGTCGCCGGGTCGACGGTGACGAACGGGACGTCGGTCCGGTCGGCGACGGCCGGCAGCGGCGCGGCGGCGGCCGCGTCGGCCTCGCGCTGCGCCGCGGCCGGGAAGTCCTCGGAAAGTCCCAGCTCGCGGCGCAGCGCGCCGAAGTCGATGCGGGGCGCCAGTACGCGTCGGATCACCACGGGGTCAATCCTGACAGCGCCCCGCGTGATCCGCTCACCGGCCGAACGGCTCGGGTCGTCGCGCGGAGCCGGACGCGCCGAGCGGTAGTTGCCGCCGGCGGTGCGCCGGTCGGCGCTGGAACCCGGAGGTCAGCGCGCGGTCCGCGCGGTGCCTCCCGGCTTGGCCGTGGAACGGCCGGCCACGACCCGCGTGCCGGCCGGCTTCCGGGCGGCGGTGAGCCGCTTGTGGGTTCCCGTCGAGGTGCTCGTCCGGGCTTCGACGGGGCCGACCGACGACGCCGCGGAGGTGGCCTTGCGACCCGCCGACTTGCGGGCCGTGGCGGACGTGGTGCCGGTGGTCTTCCTGGCCGGTGCCTTCTTCGCCGCCGCCTTGCGGGCACCGCCGCTCGGGCGGGTCGCGGTGGCCTTGGCGGCGGTGGTCTTCTTCGCCGGGGCCTTCTTCGCCGCCGGCGCTTTCTTCGCCGGGGCCTTCTTCGCCGCCGTCGTCTTCCTCGCCGGGGCCTTCTTCGCCGTTGTCTTCTTCGGCGGGGCCTTCTTCGCCGCGGTGGTCTTCTTCGCCGCCGGCGCCGTGGTGGTCTTCCGCGCCGGCGCCTTCTTCGCGGCGGCGGTCTTCTTCGCGGCCGGAGCCTTCTTCGCGGCGACCGTGGTCTTCCTGGCCGGAGCCTTCTTCGCGGCGGCGGTGGTCTTCCTGGCCGGAGCCTTCTTCGCGGCCGTCGTCTTCTTCGCGGCGGTGGTCTTCTTGGCGGGCGTGGTCTTCTTCGCCGCCGCGGTGGTCTTCTTGGTGGTGGCCTTCGTGGCGGGCGCCTTCTTGGCCGTGGTCTTCGTGGCCGGGGCCTTCTTCGCCGGCGCCTTCCGGGCGGCCGACACGACCTTCTTGGCGGCGGTCTTCCGGGCGACCCCGGTCTTCGCCGGCACCCGGCCGGCGCCGGCGCCGGAGGCGTTCGGGGAAGCCTTCGTCACCGTCGCCGTCCGGCCGGCGGTGGTCCTCTTCGCGGTCGTCCGTTTCGCGGCCGGGCGGGTGGCCTGCTGTGCTTCGGCCATCTCGGTTCCCTTTCCTGGGGACGTGCTCTCGCCCTCGCGGGAGCACGGATCACCTCGACGCGGGCCGTCCCGCGCCGTCTACCTGCCCTCCCCGGCCCAACGGGCGTCCTCGGCGTCCCACGCTTCGTTGCGCTCCCGCACCTGCTGCAGGGCGTTCTCCGCGTCGGCGGCTGAGGCGTACGGTCCGAGAACGTGCTTCGCGGGGCACACGTCGGCATCGGTCTCGACCCGGTGGTGTCGCGTGCACCAGTAGTAGTGCCCACCACTTCCGTCGTCGCTCATGCGATCACTGTGCACCGCGAACCGCCCGGCCGCCACCGGAACGCCGTAAATAGTCGCCGATGTCCTCCACATTAGACCTGGTCAGGGCGGTCCCGGGCCGGAACGGCGAAAGACGGGGCAGCCGGCAGCGGGGCCGGTGGCGCACAATCCGGGGGTGCGCTTCGGGGGAGGTCGGTCGGCGCGCCGGCGGCGCGTGATGCTGGCCGGGGCGGCACTGGCGGCCCTCGTGGCGGTCGGGCTGACGCTGGGCGTGCCGCTGCTGCGCGACCGGTCCCAGCACCGGCTGGAACGCCGGACCGACCGGGAGGTGACGGCCACCGCCCAACGCACCCGCTCCGTCCTGCTGGCCGAACCGTCGGCGCGGGAGGCGGACCTGCGGCGGGCCGCCGACACCGTGGACGGCGTCGAGGTCCTCGAGGTGGCGGCCGGCGCCGCCGAGGTCCGGCTGGTCTTCCGGGTACGCGTGGCGAAGACCGCCGCGTCGGTGTTCGGCTGGCAACGGGCCGACGCCGCCGGCTGCTTCGCGCAGGTGGTGCGCCGGGGGTCCACCCCCGCCCCGCTGGAACGGCTGTCCTGCCCCAGCTGACCGGCGCCTCCCCCGAACGGTCGGTACCCGCGCGGTCCGGTTCCCGACAGGATCACCGCTCATGATCACCACGATGGCCGGCACGGGGGCATGTCCGGAGTGCGGCGCGGCGACCGTGTCGATCCGCGAGGCGCTGCCCTGGTGCGCCGGTTGCGAATGGAACCTCGACGGCTACGACCGGGCGCGTCAGGAGCCCGAGCTGGGTTGGTCCTGGATCGACCGGCGGACCTACCGGCTGGCCGCCCGGTTGACCCGTCAGCAGTACGCCACGCTGGTCGGCCGGCCGTTGGCGTCGGCCGGGTGGACTCTCGCCGGCGCGCTGACCGTCGGCGTCTCGCTGCTGCTCCTGATCGGGGTGCTGGCCCTGGCGGTGACCGGGGTGTGGCTGCTGTTCGCGTACCCGTTCCCGAACTTCGCGGTCGTGGTCGGGTTGGCGCTGATCGGGCTGGCGGCGGCGCTGCGACCTCGCTTCGGCCGCGTCCCGCCGGACGCGGAGGTGCTCACCCGGGCGGAGGCGCCCGAGCTGCACGCGCTGGTCGAGGAGGTGGCGGGCCGGATCGGCGCGCCGGTGCCGCACGTGCTGGCCGTGGACGCCGGCGTCAACGCGTACGCGACCGCAGTGGGGCTGCGCCGACGACGGCTGCTCTGCCTCGGGCTGCCGCTGTGGGGCGCGCTGGACGGGCCGGCCCGGGTCGCGCTGCTCGGTCACGAGCTCGGCCACTTCGTCAACGGCGACGTGCGGCGCGGTCCGCTGACCCAGCCGGCGCTGACCATGCTCGGCAGCGCCGCCGACCTGTTCCGCCCGGCGCCCGGCACGCACGGGGCGGGGCTGGTGGTGCTGATCGGCGAGTGGCTGGGTCGGATGGTGTCCTGGACGCTGTCGCGGATCCTCTTCGCCGGTCACCTGGTGCTGGCCGCCACCGCGCTGCGCAGCACCCAACAGGCCGAGTACCTGGCCGACGAGATGTCCGCCCGGGCGGCCGGCACGGCGGGCGCGACCCGCCTGCTCGACGTCCTGCTCAGCACCGAGTCGGTGGCGCTGGCGGTGCGCCAGGCGGCCCGCGGCGGACACGGGCCGGCGGCCTGGCGGGCCGGGACGGCCCGGTCGCTGGCCGCCGCGGCCGACCGGCTGCCGCTGCTGCGGCAGCTCTCCGTCCGGGAGGACACGTCGCTGTTCGCCACCCATCCGCCGGCGGGCCTGCGGCACCGGATGCTCGGCGCGCGGTCCTGGCAGGACCCCGCCGTCGTGCTCACCGAGGCCCGGGCCGAGCGGATCGACGCGGAGCTGGCCCGGCACTACGAGCGGGCCGGACGGATCGTGGCCTGGGAGGGCTGACCGCCCGGTGCCACACTCCAGGGCGGACCGGTCGACGCGGGCTCAGGCGGGCGACGGGACCGGCTCCGGCGCCGGTTCGGCGGCCGGCGCCGGCCGGGCCGCCGCGACGGTGTAGGCCACCACGTACGGGGTGCAGGCCAGGTAGAACATGGGCTCGACGAGCACCCGGTCGGTGATGAGGAACCGTTCCCAGGCGGTGGGCCGGGGCAGCCCGAGCGACGAGTCGGTCCAGCAGGTGAGCAGCCAGAGCGGGGCGGAGACCCGGTCCACCGTGTCCGGGGGCAGGCCCTCGGCGACCGGCCCGGCGGGGGCGGACGGGATGGCGGATACCACCGCCAGGACGACCGCGGCGTCCGCCGCGACCAGCGCGCCGAGCACCCCGACGGCCCAGGCGAGCCGGGTCCGCCCCCGGCGGGCCAGGAGTCCCGCGCCCCACAGGGCCGACACGAGCAGGGCCAGCCAGAGCAGCAGCCCGGGAACGGTGCCCGGCAGGCCCTGCTCCCCCCGGCCGGCGAACGCGGTGAACACCACGGTCACGGTCAGCGCGACGGGCAGCACGACGCCGAGCGCGGTGGCCAGCGGTCCGGTGCGTACGGTCCGCCGCGCGGCCCGGGTGACGAGGAGGGCGAGCAGCACGCCCGCCGCGGCGGTGAGGCCGGACCAGAGCGGTAGCTGCACCGCGGTCGCCCAGGCGACACGGAAGTCGAGCGTGGCGTACGCCAGGCTCATCACCACGGCGGCGAGCACGACGACGGCGACGCAGGCCGGTGGAGCGAGGAGCAGCACCGCGGCGGTGCGCCGCAGCCGCCGGTGCGGCACGGCTCGGTCGAGCACCGGCGCGCCGGCCCGGCTGGTGGCCAGGCTGGCGGCGAAGCGCAGCATCCGCCACCGCTCCCCGCGCCCGGCCAGGACGTGCAGCTCGGCGTCCCACTCCCGGACCAGGTCGGCGCGCAGCTCCGCCGGCCAGCGCCGGGCCGCCGCGCGCAGCAGGAGGCCGGCCAGCCGCCGGGTCACCACGCCGGGGCTCCCGCCGGCTCGGCCCCGCCCCGGGACGTCCCGCCGTCCGGGGCGAGGGCACGCAGCTCGGCCAGCGCCAGGCGGGCGGCACGCGCCCCCTCGCCGGTGAGCCGGTAGTAGCGGCGGGCGGGCCGGCCGGCGGCGACCGGGTCGACCTCCTCCCAGTCGGCGGCGAGCCAGCCGGCCGCCTGGAGCCGGTGCAGCACCGGATAGAGGGTGCCGCTGGGCAGGCCGGTGAGCTTCATCAGGTCGAGCCCGTAGCGCGGGGCCTCGGGATCGGCGAGCAGCGCGGAGAGCACCTTGGCCACCGGGATCGTCAACCGCATGCCCGCACTGTATCGGAACTCTACATAGGGCGCGTGCACCTGTCGGCAGGTCCCGCTAACCTCGCGCGCATGGCCCCGCACCGGCTCGACCGCGCCACCGCCCGCCGGATCGCCGTCCGCGCCCAACTGCTCGACGCGCACCGCCCCACCGACCTGCTGGCGGTGGTGGACCGGTTGACATTCCTCCAGATCGACCCGACCGCCGCGATCGCCCCCAACGCCGACCTGGTCGCCTGGACCCGGCTGGGCACCGCCTACCGGCCGAGCGACCTGACCGGGGCGCTGGAGCGGGACCGCAGCCTGTTCGAGCACCGGGCCATGGTGCGGCCGATGACCGACCTGCGGCTGCACCTCGCCGACATGGCCACCTGGCCCGAGGAGGGCCGGCGCCGCGACTGGCTGGCCGCCAACGACGCCTTCCGCCGTTACCTGCTGGACCTGCTGCGCGAGGCCGGCCCGCTGCTCAGCCGGGACGTCGAGGACCGCAGCGTGGTGCCCTGGCCGTCGACCGGCTGGACGAACAACCGCAACGTCACGCAGATGCTGGAGTTCCTCGCCGCGCGCGGCGAGATCGCCGTCGCCGGCCGGGTCGGCCGGCAACGCACCTGGGACCTCGCCGAGCGGGTCTACCCGCCCGGCACGCCGGCGGTCGCCGCCGAGGAGGCCCGCCGGCTCCGCGACGAGCGGCTGCTCCGCTCGCTCGGCGTCGCCCGCCCGCTGGTGGTCGGCGAGGCCGGCGAGCCGGCCGAGATCGAGGGTACGTCCGGCCCCTGGCGGGTCGACCCGGCGGCGCTCGACGGCGCGCCCTTCACCGGGCGCACCGCGCTGCTCTCCCCTTTCGACCGGCTGGTGCACGACCGCAAGCGCGCCCTTGAGCTGTTCGACTTCGACTACCGGCTGGAGATGTACGTGCCGAAGGCACAGCGGCGCTGGGGCTACTTCGCGCTGCCGGTGCTGCACCACGACCGGCTGGTGGGCAAGGTGGACGCGACCGCCGACCGGAAGGCGTCGGTGCTGCGGGTCGACGCGGTCCACCGGGACGTGCCGTTCCCCGCCGGGCTGACCGCCGCGGTGGACGCGGAACTCTCCGCGCTGGCCGCCTGGCTGGGCCTGACGGGTGGCGTCCGTCGACAGTGAGGGGTCAGCCCGATCCGATGACCTGCCGGAGGAAGGCGGCCAGGTTGCCGGTGGTCCGGTCGATCTTCTCGGCCAGCGTGATGGACTCGTCGAGACGCCGTCCGGCGTTCTTCCTGCCCCGCAGGTAGAGCGAGCAGGCGAGGTCGGTGCAGAGATAGCTGCCGACCGAGTTGCCCGCCCGCCCGTCCGGCCCGGCCTTGCGGGCGGTCATCAGCGAGACGCCGTCACCGGTGTGTGTGGTCAGGCAGAGCGAACACATGCTGCGCCGGACCCGCCCGGTCTGCGGCGCCACCCGCAGCGCCACGCCGAGCAGCCCGGTGCCGGACTCGGCAACCAGGTAGGCCCGCTCCGCCGCCGCGGGGTCACGCCAGCCGAGGAAGTCGAGATCGGCCCACGGCCGCTCGGCCAGATCCCGGGGCAGGGCCAGGCGCTTCGCCTCGCCCTTGGTGCAATTGACGAAAGAGGCCCGGATGGTGGGTTCGGTGAGGGGTGTCATAGGCGCTAGTCTAGACACCCTAGGCAAAAGGCTAGAGCATCTAGATGTGGGGTGGGGCATATGGCCCGTACCGGGTTGACGGTCGAACGCCTGACCCTGGCGGCCGCGGAGATGGCCGACGAGGTCGGCTTCGAGAACGTGACCGTTTCGGCGCTCGCCCGCCGGTTCGGGGTGAAGGACGCGAGCCTGTACTTCCACCTCAGAAGCGCCCAGGAGCTGCGCGTCCAGGTGGCGATGCTGGCCCTGAGGGAGATGGCCGACCGGGCCGCCGACGCGCTCGCGGGGCGGGCGGGCAAGGACGCGCTGGTCGCCTTCGCCAACGCCTACCGCGACTACGCCATCCGCCATCCCGGCCGGTACGCCGCCGCGCAGCTGCAACTCGACCGGGAGACGGCCGAGGCGAGCGCGGCCCGGCGGCACGCGGAGATGACCCGGGCGATCCTGCGCGGCTACCGGCTCGCCGAGCCCGACCAGACGGACGCGGTACGCCTGCTGCACAGCACCTTCCACGGCTACGTGTCGCTGGAACGGGCGGGCGGCTTCCGCCACACCCCGCGCACCACGGACGACACCTGGTCCCGCACCCTCGACGCCCTCGACGCCCTGCTGCGGAACTGGCCGCCGCAGTGACGCGGGCTAGCGGGGCAGCCGGCGGACGGCCAGCAGGGCGATGTCGTCGGCTGGGTGCTCGGTGTCCAGGGTGGCCATGACGGTGGCGGCCACGGTGTCCACGGGAGCCAGCGGGACCGCCGCGGTCAGCCGGGCCACGCCGGCGTCGAACAGCTCCCCGCGACGCTCGACGAGGCCGTCGGTGTAGGCGACCAGGACCGAGCCGGGCGGAAAGTCGACCGTCGTGGTGTGCCGGGCCTGATCCCGACGGCCGGCGCCGAGCGGCGGGTCGATGTGCGCGGCCAGGAGGGTGTTCGGGTGGCCGGGCCCGGCCAGCACGGGGCGCGGATGGCCGGCCACGGAGACGTGCACGCTCTGCCGGTCGGGGGAGATCATCGCGTACAGCGCGGTGGTCAGGCTGCCGGCCTCGAAGTGGACCACCTTCCGGTCGAGCAGGGTGAGCGCCTCCGCCGGGTCGTCGGAGACCAGCGCGTAGGCGCGCAGCGCGCTGCGGACGCGGCCCATCACGACGGCGGACTGGAGCCCGTGCCCGGCGACGTCGCCGACGACCACGCCCAGCCAGCCGGACGGCAGGGAGAAGACGTCGTACCAGTCGCCGCCGACGCCGGAGGCATGGCCGGGGACGTACCGGCCGGCCAGCTCCAGGCCGGGCAGCTGGGGCAGCTCGGTGGGGATCAGGCTGCGTTGCAGGGCCAGGGCGGCGGTCTGGTCCAGCGTGTTCGCCCGGGCGCGGCTGGCCAGGCTGACCCGGTCGGCGACCAGTTCGAGCAGGCGGACGTCGTCGAGGGTGAACCGCCGGGGGGTCAGGGTGCCCACGTGCAGGACGCCGACGAGCTCGCCCCGGGCCATGATCGGCACGCCCAGCAGGGACTGCACACCGGTCTCCAGCAGCACCGGGTTGACCACGTTGTCGGAGGTGACGGTCTGGATGATCACCGGCTGCCGGGTGAGCGCGACCTGGCCGGCGAACCCGCGACCGATGGAGATCCGGAAACCCTGCCGGACCTCCTCCTCCAGCCCGCGGGCGGCGGTGGCCACCAGCTGCTGGGCGCGGACGTCCAGCAGGAGGATGGCGGCGGTGTCGACCTGCAACAGGTCACGCACCCGGTCGAGCAGCTCGTCGAAGAGGTCGGCGACATCGAGTCGGGACAGCGTCGCGTCGGTCACCGCCTCGATGCGGCGCAACCGCTGCTCGTCCCGCATGATCTCCGCCCGAACCACCTCACGAATCCTAGTTGCGTCCCGGCAGATTCTGGTCAGACCATCGGTGCTGAGCTGGTCGACACCCTCCGCTCCCCCACCCCAGGCCGCCTCCGGGCCGTTCTAGATGCCTGGCTTGGCCGGCTCGGGCGGCGCCCCGCGCGCCCGCCGACAGTCGGCGATCGCAGCGCCGGCGAGCACGAGGGTGGCGGCGACGAGTCCCACCAGCGGACTCGTCGGCATCAGGACCGGGAAGAGAGCGACCAACACGACCAGCACGACGATCCGGGCGGTCGATATCCGGCCGAACACCTCGTGCTCCAGGCGCGAGCGCCCGATCATGAACAACGCCGGCCCGCCGAGAACCACCGCGAGCCACGGCGGCGGCACCTCCCCGTACGGATGCTCGATGGTGAGTTCGTAGCCGATGGAGGTCGCCACGATGCCAGCCAGCATGATCATGTGTGAGTCGGCGGTCGACCGGCCGAATATGGCAGGGCGCTGTGTCCTGCTGACCGCCTCCGGCAGGATCTGGCCGGCCCGGTAGAAGTAGATTCGCCAGAACAGCACCGCGGCCGGTCCCGTCCTCGCCGGACCAGGAGCTGCGGTTCTGCGGTTCCCGCCGCTCGGGCCGTTGATCCACGAACCTTCTTTCGGGAACGAGTGCTCGCGCGGGGGCCCCGCCGCAGAAACAGCAGGTCAGCCACCACGTGACGGCGGCTGACCTGGTGGGCGACGGACGAGTCGACCTGTACGCCGGATTCTGTCACCGGCACGCCCCGAGGGGCGCGCCGGCGGCGGCCATCCATCTCGGCCTACCGTCGCCGGCAGGCTCCAGCGGCCTACCCGCAGACATCGGGCGGGCCGCCCTCAAGCGTCTGCGCGGACCGTCATCTTGCGGTGACGGCCCTTTCTTGGCCTTGCTCCGGGTGGGGTTTACCGAGCCATCCCGGTCACCCGGGATGCTGGTGGGCTCTTACCCCACCGTTTCACCCTTACCGTCCCGTTTCGGGCCGGCGGTCTGTTTTCTGTGGCACTGTCCCGCGGGTCACCCCGGGTTGCCGTTAGCAACCACCCTGCCCTGTGGAGTCCGGACGTTCCTCGGCGACGGGCCGCAGCCCGTCGACGCGACCGCCCGGTCGACTCGTCCGTCGCGCCCTCATCCTAACGATCCCGCCCCCTCCTCCATTTCCACCCGGGCAACGCCCCGCCCACCCGTGGGGAAGGCGAGGGGTGAGGGGGTACTGCGGGGGGACGGGGGGCGGGCTAGCCTGCGGGATCATGGACCTCTCCGACGTCGCGCTGCTGGTTGCCGCCGGTCTCGCCGCGGGCACGGTGAACGCGGTGGCCGGGGGCGGCTCCCTCATCACCTTCCCGGCCCTGATCGCGAGCGGCCTGCCCCCGGTGCCCGCCAACGTCACCAACTCGCTGTCGGTCTTTCCCGGCTACGTGGCCAGCGTGGCGGGCAGCCGCAGCGACCTGCCGCGCGGGCGGGTGCTCTGGCCGCTGCTGCCGACCGCCGCGGCCGGCACGGTCGTCGGCTGCGTGCTGCTGCTGGCCACCCCGGCCCGCGCGTTCGAGCTGGTGGTGCCGTTCCTGGTGCTGGGCGCGACCGCCGTGCTGGCCTTCCAGGATCCGCTGCGCCGGCTGGTCGGCCACCCGGCCGACCTGAGCCCGCGCCGCCGTACCGTCACCGTGCAGGCCATGGTCGCGCTGGGCACGGTGTACGGCGGCTACTTCGGCGCGGCGCTCGGGGTGATGCTGGTGGCCGGCCTGGCCCTGGTGCTGGACACCACGCTGGCCCGGGTCTCCGCGATCAAGAACCTGCTCTCGGCCGTGGTGGGGCTGACCACGCTGGTGGTGTTCGCGCTCTTCGGCCCGGTCGACTGGGCCGCGGTCGCGGTGGTCGCGCCGGCCAGCCTGATCGGCGGGTACGCGGGCGCCCGGCTGGTCCGCCGGCTTCCACCGGTGGTGCTGCGGACCCTCATCGTGGTCTTCGGCACGGTGATCGGGCTCTACCTGCTCTACCACGCCCTGGGCTGACCGCCGGACAGCGGACCGCCCCGACACCGTGCGGTGCCGGGGCGGTCCGATGAGCGGGTCAGTACGCCTCGCCGACCGGCTCCTCCGGGGCGTGCTCGTTGCGCCGGGCGGCGGAGTTCCACCGGGACCAGAGCACCCGCTCGCCGTAGCCGGCGGCCATCACGTGCGCGAAGGCGAGGTAGACCAGCACGCCGACGGCGAGCACCCCGAAGCCGACCCAGAACGGCAGGGCCAGCCCGTGCTCGGCGAGCTTGCCGGCGATGATCGGGGCCGGCGCGGCGGCGCCCCAGCGGACCAGGTTGAACGCGCCGGTGGCGACCCGGCGGTCGCTGGAGCCGAGACCCAGGGCCAGGTCGGTGAGGTTGGCGTTGGCCAGGCCCATGAACAGGCCGGCGAGCACAAGCACCACCAGCGACATGGCGGTGCCGGTGGAGGTGGCGAAGCCGACCATGCAGACCAGCAGGCCGGCGATGGCGACGCCGACGGTCTGCACCGCGCCGATCCGGTGCGCCAGCCGGTGGCCGACCAGCAGGATGCCGGCGGCCAGGCCGAGGCCCCAGCCGGTGAAGGCCAGGCCCAGCGGGATGACGTCGAGGCGCAGGTAGAGCGGCGTGTAGCCGAGCACCACGAAGAAGACGAAGTTGTAGGCGGCGGTGACCACGCAGAGGGTGATGAACGCCGGCTTGCGGTAGGTGGCGAAGATCGCGCCGAGGCGTACCGGGGGCTGCTTCTGGGCCGGCTCGCGGAGCTTGCGCGACGCGACGGCCAGCGCCAGCACCATGAACACGCCGCAGACGAAGAAGGGCAGCCGCCAGCTCACCTCGCCGAGCAGGCCGCCGATCAGCGGGCCGACGGCGAAGCCGAGACCGAGCGCGGTCTCGAAGAGGCCGACCACCCACTCGCGGTCGTTGGCGAGGTTGACCAGCACCACCATGGCGGTGGCGAAGAACATCGCGTTGCCCAGGCCCCAGACGCCGCGCAGCACGGAGAGCTGCACGATGTCGTTGCTGAACGACGCGAGGATGGCGGCCAGGCCGACCACCGAGACGCCGGTGATCAGCACCGGCTTGAAGCCGAACCGGCCGCTGGCCAGGGTCGCCGGGATCATGCCGACCGCCATCACCGCGATGTACGCGGTGAACAGCAGTTCGACCTGCCAGGCGGTGACCCCGATCGCCTCGCCGATGGCGGGCAGGATCGGGTCCACCACGGCGATGCCGGCGATGGCGAGGAAGGCCACCAGCGTGGTGGCGTAGATGGCACTGCGGTTGGGTTCGGATCGCCGATCCACTCCGCGCCTCCAGACAGATAGCTGTATCTTACAGGTAAATCAGTTGTATCATACAGCTATGAGCGACCACGCCAACGCGGAAGATGTCACCCTCGGCCGGATCGAGACCGAGGTCGCGATGCTGCTGCGCCTCGGCGAGGCGACCCGGCGGGCCAGCGGCACGGCCGAGCACCGGGTGCTGGACCGGGCGGCGTACGTGATCCTGCGGCACCTGGCCGGCGCCGGCCCGCAGAACGTCTCCGCGCTGGCCACGAAGCTGAACCTGGACGGGTCCACGGTCACCCGGCAGGTCTCCGCCATGCAGCGGGACGGGCTGATCGCGCGTACCCCGGATCCGGCTGACGGGCGCGGCACGGTGATCTCCCCCACCCCGGCCGGCCTCCAGCGGATGGCCGCGGTGCGGGCGGCGCGCACCCGGCTCTACGGCGACATCCTGGCCGCCTGGTCCCCCGACGACCGGGAGAGCCTGGCGGACCTGTTGCACCGGCTCAACGAGGCCCTCGAATCGCGCAACCGCCGGCGTTGAGCACCACGACGAGGCCCCCGGCCGTCGCCGTGGCGACGGCCGGGGGCCTCGGGGCAATTCAGGCGACCGGCTCCGGCGCGGCGTCCGCGTCGCGCTCCGTGCCGGGGGTGACCCGGGCGTCGCCCTCGTCGGCGAAGTAGTCGTCCGGGGTGGTGCCGTCCACCCCGTCGGCCACCTTCGCCGCCCGCAGCACCAGGGTCAGCAGCGCGGCCACCGCCAGGTTGACCAGCACCGCCACGATCCCGACGTAGATCGTCTTCGGGGTGTCGAAGCCGAACTTCTCCAGCGGGAAGGCCGAGCCGGCGAAGTGCTTCTTCCCGGTCGCCGGGTTGGCGACCTGGTAGAGCATCCACATGCCCAGACCCATGCCGGCCACCCAGCCCGCGATCAGCGCGCCCCGGTGGAACCAGCGGGTGTAGAGGCCCAGCGCCACCGCCGGCAGCGTCTGGAGGATGATCACGCCGCCGATGAGCTGGAGGTCGATGGAGAACTGCGGGTCCAGGAAGACGATGCAGGCCACCGCGCCGACCTTCACCACCAGCGAGGTGATCTTCGAGACGTTCGCCTCCTGCGCCGGGCTGGCGTCCCGCTTCAGGTACTCCTTGTAGATGTTGCGGGTGAACAGGTTCGCCGCCGCGATCGACATGATCGCCGCCGGCACCAGCGCGCCGATGCCGATGGCCGCGTACGCCACGCCCGCGAACCAGTCCGGGAACTGGCTGTCGAAGAGCAGCGGCACCACCGTGTTGCCGTCCACGCTGCCGGCCTTGGCGCCGGGCAGCGGCTTCACGTTGGCCGCGATGGCCATGTAGCCGAGCAGCGCGATCAGCCCGAGCAGCAGGCTGTACGCCGGCAGCGCGGACATGTTCCGCTTGATCACGTCGCGGTTCTTACTGGCCAGCACGCCGGTGATGCTGTGCGGGTAGAGGAAGAGCGCCAGCGCCGAGCCGAACGCCAGGGTGACGTACTGGAGTTGGTTGTTGGCGTTGAGCAGGATGCCGTCCCCGGGCGCGGGTGACGCCTTGAACTTGGCGTCCGCCGCGTCGAAGATGTCGCCCCAGCCGCCCAGCTTGTAGGGCAGGTAGATCACCGCCACCAGGATCACGATGTAGATCAGCGAGTCCTTGACGAAGGCGATCAGCGCCGGCGCGCGCAGCCCGGACTGGTAGGTGTACGCCGCCAGGATGGCGAAGGCGATGATGATCGGCAGGTGCCGGGCCAGCGCGGTGTCCCCGGTCACGCCCATCGTCTTGAGCACCGCCTCGATGCCGACCAGCTGCAGGGCGATGTACGGCATGGTCGCCACGATGCCGGTGATCGCGATCAGCAGCGCGAGGATCGGCGAGTCGAACCGGTTGCGGACGAAGTCCGCCGGGGTGACGAAGCCGTGCCGGTGGGAGACCGACCAGAGCCGGCACAGCACCAGGAACACCAGCGGGTAGATGACGATCGTGTACGGCACGGCGAAGAAGCCCGCCGCCCCGGCCCCGAAGATCAGCGCCGGCACCGCCACGAAGGTGTACGCGGTGTAGAGGTCACCGCCGACCAGGAACCAGGTGATCCAGCCGCCGAAGCTGCGGCCGCCCAGCCCCCACTCGTCCAGGTGCGCCATGTCGCGCGGCGCCCGCCACCGGGCCGCCACGAAACCCATGGCGCTGACCAGCAGGAAGAGCAGACTGAAAACGATGATCTCGGTGAGGTGGTCACGCCACATCAGCGGTCACCTCCCCGCTTCTTCGTCATCTGGTAGACCAGCGTGGTGGTGGCCACGCCGAGAATGATCCAGGCCAGTTGCAGCCAGTAGAAACGCGGGAACCCGAACAGCCGGGGTGAGTCGGCGTTGAAGAAGGCCGGGATCAGCGGCACCACGATCGGTATGAAGAGCAACCAGTTCCAGGGGCTGTGGTCCTTCGCCCTGGATCGCGCCGTTGCCGGCGCCTCCGGCTCTGGTGCTGCCATGTGACACACCTCCGGGAAGTCGTAACTTGCCATGTGACGGCCGGAGGCTACGACCCTGTGAGCGCGGTCACGTTCTACCGGAGGACGCCGGTGCGCCGAGCGGCCGCCCGCATGCGCCGAACGGCGACGTGGGGGCGGCCGGCGGCCGGCGGCTCAGAGGTCGGACAGGTGGGCGGTGTCGTTGACCGAGCGGACCGCGACGCCGCCGTCCGGGTAGAGGTCGAGCACCGAGACGCCCGCGGTGTCCAGGTAGAGCCGGTGCAGGAAGGCGTCGCCGGCCGCGAGAGCGTCGCGCAGCACCAGCTTGATCGGCGAGACGTGGGAGACCACCACGACGGTCTCCCCCGGGTACGCCTTCCGCAGCCGGTCGACCGCCCGCCCGGTCCGCTCGGCGACCGTGGCGAACGACTCGCCCTCCGGAGGCGCGATCCTCGTGGAGGCCAACCAGGCGTCCAGTTCCCCGGCCCAGCCGTCGCGCACCTCGCCGAAGGTGCGCCCCTCCCAGACCCCGAAGTCGCACTCGATCAGGTCGTCGTCGGGGCGTACCGGGGGGTTGCCGACCAGCGCGGCGATCGCCTCGGCGGTGGCCGTGCACCGGGACAGCGGGGAGCTGACCACGGCCGCGACCGACGGCGCGAGGGCGGCCACCCGGGCGGCGGTCGCCCGAGCCTGGGCCCGGCCCCGGTCGGTCAGCGGCACGTCGCCCCGGCCCGAGTAGCGCTTCTGCACGGTCCGCTCGGTCTCGCCGTGCCGGACCAGGATCAGCCGGGTGGCCTCCTCGGTCGGGCGCGGCTCCCAGGAGGCCGGCGTGGTGGCCGGGTCGGTGCCGGTGGCTCGGCCGGTGGCGGCCCGCGCGGCCACCTCGCGGGCCGCGGCCCGGGCGGCCGAGTCGGGGGCGGCCACCTCGCGCGGCGGTTCGACGATCCGGGGCGACTCCACCGCGGGCCGGGTGGGGGCTCGACCGGCGGCCTCGTCCATCGCCGCGTTCGCCAGCGCGTCGGCGTGCTTGTTGCGCTCCCGGGGCACCCAACTGAACCGGACGGTGTCGAACCGGCCGACCAGCCCGGCGGCCTGCGCGGCGAGCGGCCGCAGCCCGGGGTTCTTGATCTGCCAGCGGCCGCACATCTGCTCGACCACCAGCTTGGAGTCCATCCGGGCCTCGACCTCGGCCGCGCCCAGCTCGGCGGCGGCCTCCAGCCCGGCGATCAGGCCCCGGTACTCGGCCACGTTGTTGGTGGCCGTGCCGATGGCCTCGGCGCGCTCGGCCAGCACCTCGCCGGTCGCCGGGTCCCGGACCACAGCCCCGTAGCCGGCCGGCCCCGGGTTGCCCCGGGACCCGCCGTCGGCCTCGACCACGACCGCGCGCACCGCCACGGCGGCTACAGCCCGGACTCGTTGGTGCGGACCATGATCCGCCGGCACTCCTCGCAGCGGACCACGTCGTCCGGGTCGGCCTTGCGGATCCGGGCCAGGTCGGCGCCGGAGAGTTCCAGCCGGCAGCCCCCGCAGCGGGCACCGGTGAGCAGCGCCGCACCGAGCCCGGTGTCGGTGCGGATCCGGTCGTAGAGGGCGACCAGGTCCGCCGGCAGGTCGCCGGCGAGCGGCTGCCGGGAGCCGCGCTTGAACTCCTCGTCCCGGGCGATCTCGGCGAGGCTGTCGTCGCGGCGCTGCTCGGCCGCGACGCGCCGGTCCCGGGCCTCGGCGATCCGCCGCTCGACGCCGTCCAGCACGTCCTGCGCGGTCTCCCGCTGCTCCATCAGCTCCAGCTCGGCGTCCTCCAGGTCGCTCTGCCGGCGGTTCAGCGAGGCCAGCTCGTGCTGGAGCGCCTCCAGCTCGCGGGCCGGGCCGCTGCCCGCGGCCAGCCGGGCCTCGTCCTTGCTCTTGCGGGCCCGGACCTGATCGACGTCCTTCTCCAGCCGGGCGATGTCCCGGTCCAGGTCGTCCACGGCCACCTGGGCGCGGACCCGCTCGTCCTCCAGCGCGGAGAGCTCCCGTGCCAGGGCCTCCAGCTCGGCCAGCTCGGGCAGCGTCCGGCGGCGGTGGGCGAGCTGGGCGAGGGCGGTGTCGATCGCCTGCAGGTCGAGCAGGCGGCGCTGCACCTTCGGGTCAGCCTTCACGGTCGGGGCTCCTTGTCGTCCGGTCGGGGTGCGGCGGCGTGCACGGTCCACGGGTCGGTGTCCAGGTCGGACACCACGGTCTCGACGCCCATCTCGTCCCGCAGGTGGGCGGCCAGGTCGTCCAGCCAGGGTCGCTCGGTCGCCCAGTGGGCGGCGTCCAGCAGGGCCGGCCCGCCGGCGGCGAGGTGCTCGCCGGCGGGGTGGTGGCGCAGGTCGGCGGTGAGGAACGCGTCCACCCCGGCCGCGGTCGCCTCGGCGAGGAAGCTGTCCCCCGAGCCGCCGCTGACGGCGAGGGTACGAACCATACGCCCGGGATCCCCGGCGGCGCGAACTCCCCAGGCGGTGACGGGGAGCACGGCGGCGGCGTGCCGGGTCAGCTCGGCCAGGGTCAGCGGGGCGGGCAGTTCGCCGATCCGGCCGATGCCCCGGCCGGGGCCGTCGGCGGGCGAGCCGGGGCGGGGCGGGTGCAGCGGGCGCAGCCCGGTCAACCCGAACCGGGCGGCCAGCGCGTCGGACACCCCGGGGTCGGCCACGTCGGCGTTGGTGTGCGCCACGTACAGCGCCACGTCCGCCTTGATCAGCCGGTGCACGATCCGCCCCTTGTACGTCGTGGCGGCCACCGAGGAGACCCCGCGCAGCAGCAGCGGGTGGTGCGCGACGATCATGTCGGCCCCGGCGGCGAGCGCCTCCGCCACCGTCTCCGGGACCACGTCGACCACGCAGGCGACCCGCCGGACCGGGGCCTCGGGCTCGCCGAGCACCAGGCCGACCCGGTCCCACTCCTCGGCCCAGGCGGCCGGGTAGCGGCGGTCCAGCGCGGCCACCACGTCGGCGACCGTGGGCGGCGATCCGGTTGTGCTCACGGCCGGCCAGCTTACCGGCGTCGGGGCCCGGTGCGGGCCGGCTGGCCCGGACTGGCCCGGACCGGACCGGGCCGGCGGGGCCCGGTCCGCCGGCCCGACCGGAGCCGGTCAGCCGACCGGGGCGACCGGGCGCGTCGCGCCCCGCAGCGCGGCCAGGCCGGCATCCCACGGGAACGCGTCCAGGTGCCGCTCGCCGGTGCCGGGCGGGTGCAGCGGCACGACGTGGTCGCCGAAGACCACCCGGACCCCCCACTCGCGCAGCCGGGCCAGGCTGGCCCGGAACGCCGGGTGCGCGGCCATCGCCACGTTGGTGTACGGCACCGCCGCGATCGGCACCCCCATCCCCTGCGCCTCGACCAGTAGGCCGAGGGCGAGGGTGTCGGCGATGCCGACCGCCCACTTGTTGACGGTGTTGACCGTCGCCGGGCAGACCAGCATGGCGTCGGCCGGGGGCAGCACGTCCGGGTCGCCCGGGTTCTTGTAGTGCGTGCGGACGGGGTGACCGCTCTGCCGGGCCAACGCCGTCCGGTCGACGAACTTCGCGCCGTCCGGCGTGGTGACCACGCAGACCTGCCAGCCGTCCTGCTGGGCGAGGTCGACCAGCCGGCCGACGTGACGGGCCAGCGGCGAACCGCAGGCGATGACGTAGAGCACCGGACGGTGCCCGTTGCTGGTTCGCGGACCGTTCATCCGATCGGCGCCGCGTTCATACTCCGACTCCCATGTGCTCAGCCAACTCCGCGATCGGGGAAGGCGGCGCACCCCGTGTGCGACGGAGCACGTCCGACATCACCTCGTGGGCGATGGGCCGGCAACGGATCTCGGAGGGCGCGAGCCGGTCGCCGCGGAGCAGCATGTCCCCGGCGTTCGCGACGTCGCCGATCTGGGCGAAGCCGCGGGCGATGTCCAGCAGGTGGTGGGCGCGCCGCTCGGGCAGCAGCGCGTTGAACGCGGGCTCGGCGAGGCGGTGGTGGGTCTCGACGGCCCGGCCGCCGTCGCCCAGCTCGACGGCCGCGGCGGACCGGTGCAGCTCCAGGTTGGTCGGGCCGAACGAGGTCCAGTAGTGGTTGTGGTCGCCGCCGAGCAGGGTGGCCGCCTCCCCGGCGCCGGTGAGCAGGTCGTCGACGGTGGCCGAGTCACCGATCCGGGCGGCGGCCATGGCGCCCTGGAGCAGCAGCATGCCGTAGACGGAGAGGCGTTCGGGCCGGACGTCGTTCTCGCCGCCGGGGGCGAGCCGGTTGGCGATCCGCACGTTGAGTTCGAGCGCGGGGCGGGGGCGGCCCATCGCGACGAGGGCGTTGCAGACGCGGGTGGTGGCGATGCCGGCGAGCAGGGGGTCGTCGGCCCGCTGGGCGACCGCCATCGAGCGGTCGGCGGCCAGCCAGGCCAGCTCGCACTCGCCGAGCTTGCGCAGCACCGAGGAGGCGATCTGGTAGACCTGCCCGAGCAGGTGGGCGGCCTCCCGGGCCTGGTCGCCGCCGTAGCCGGCGTCGGCGGCCTGGGCGTCGCGGAGCAGCTTGGGCAGGGCGCGGGTCAGCATGCCGTAGCGGCCGTACTGGTAGGTGAGCCAGGCGTGGTTGACCGCCTTGCGCATGTCGGTCAGCGGCGGGGGGCAGGGCGCCGCGTCGAAGTAGGCGCTCATCGAGTCGTAGCGCTCCAGCGCCGCCCGGATCTCCTCGACCTCGACCTGGTCGATGCAGTTGAGGGCGTCGGCACGCCGCTCCGGGTCCTTGCCGAGGAGCAGTTGCACGTCGACCTGGAGGATGTCGGCGATCTCGTAGACGACGGAGAACTTGTCCAGCCGCCGGACGCCGCGCTCCACTTTGTCCACCCAGCTCTTGGACTTGCCGAGCCGGTCGGCGAAGACCTGTTGGGACATCTTGCGGCGGCTCCGCCAGTACGCCACCCGTCGGCCTATGGGTAGCTCGTCCATCTCGCCATCCCTCCCCCTGCCCGCGTCCGGCTGTTCCCCCCGGTCGACCAATCGCGACGGTCGTTCGGTTTTCAGGTTTCCGCTGGTCGCACACTCTGTACGTCGGCCATACAGCCAGTTCTCGTAGTTTTCGTGCAAGTTGCACCAGCCGTTCGTCAGCTCAACGAGCGTGGGTTACGGCAGTGACGGCGCTCGACGTGTGGCGTGTGGACGGTCCGGGCGGGCGAGAGGGGATGGCACACATGTGGGGGAATGTCGGACCGCGCGTGGCCCACCTGTCGCCGCTGGAACGGGTCCGGCTGCGCCGGGTCGCCGTCCGGTACGCCGTGCACGGCTGGGCGGTGACCCCCGGCGCCTGCCTGGCCAACAGCCGCTTCGTCTGCGGCCGGGCCGGCTGTCCGACGGTCGGTTGCCATCCCGCCCTGGAGAACTGGGAGCACGCGGCGAGCACCGATCCGGCCCGGGTGGCCACCTGGTGGCGCAGCCGCCCGCACGGGGTGCTGCTGCCGACCGGGCGGGCGTTCGACGTGCTGGAGGTCGCAGCCCACCTGGGCCGGCGCGTGCTGGACACGGTCGCCACCCACCCGGCCGGCCTCGGCGTACGCGGGCCGGTGCTGGTCACCCCCACCGGCCGCTGGATGTTCCTGGTCCGCCCCGGCGACCCGCTGCGGCCCGAGCTGGAGCACTGCTTCCACGTGGTCCGGCACGGTCCCGGCTCGTGGATCGCGGCCCCGCCGACCCGGCTGCCCGAGGGGACGGTCCGCTGGGCGGTCGCGCCCGAGCAGGCGCGCTGGCGGCTGCCCGACTCCTACCTCGTGCAGAACGCGCTGATCGAGGCGTTACGGGGGGCCGGGGTCACGCTGACCTCCGAGCTGCTCCCCGGCCAGCTCCCCCTCCCCCGGCGCGGCTGCTGACCGACGGCTGCCGGACAGCGACCTGACCGGCGTCGCACTCGTTGTGCCTGGTGAGGGCGCACGGGCGCCAGAACGGAGGTGGAGGATGTCCGGGGACGACGCGGCCCGCCACAGCGGCGGCACCGAGCCACCGCGGCACCGCCGCCGCACGTACCGCTGGGCGTTCACCCGCCCGTGGGGCACCCGGCCCCGCGGCTCGCGCCCCCGCGGCTCCCGCCCGGCCACCACCCACCGCCCGCTCCGCTGACACCCGCCGGTCGGGGTCAGCCGGTCAGCGGCAGCGTGCGGGAGTGCAGGAGGCGGGCGTCATCCGTGACCACCGCGTGTCGCCAGGGTTCGGGGAGGCTGTCCAGCCAGGCGATGCCGGGCTCGCCCATGGCGACGGCGGCGGTGGCGTAGGCGTCGGCGACGCCGAGGTCGGGGCCGACCACGGTGACCGAGCGCAGGCCGACCGCCGGGGCGCCCCGGCGCGGGTCGACGACGTGGTGGCCGCGCTCGTACACCCCGGAGGTGGCGACCGCCAGGTCGGTGCCGGTCAGCACCAGGCAGGTGGCGGCCGGGTCCCAGGGGTGCCGGACACCGATCCGCCACGGCCCGCCGGTGGCCGCGTGGCCGCGTACCCGGACGTCGCCGCCGGCGTTCAGGCAGTGGTTCGGGGCGCCGGCCGCCACCAGCCGGTCCGAGGCGACCTGCGCCGCCCAGCCCTTGACGTAGCCCGACGGGTCCAGCCGCCCGGTGGCGTACGCGTCGAAGAAGCCGTCGGTCCCGTTCCACAGGTCGGCGCAGCGCTCCAGCACCGCCCGCAGGTCGGCCGACGCCTCGGTGAGCGGCAGCTCGCCCCGGTCCAGGCGGCACACCTCGCTGTCCGGCCGGTAGGTGCTGAACCGCGCGTCCACCTCGCGCAGCCAGGCGAAGGTCCGCTCGGCCAGCTCGTGCAGGGCGGCGGCGGGCAGGCCGTCGGCCAGGTCGAGGCTGATCGCCGTACCCATGATCTGCTCGACCCGGCGCAGGCCGGGCCGGCCCGCGCCGGCCATGTGGCTCACGCCTTGTCGATAGCGGCCTGGAGCGACTGCTGGTAGGCGGTGCTCGTGTACGTGGCGCCGGAGACGGTGCTCAGGTCGGCGCTCTGCTTGGCGACCACCTCGCCCGAGCTGCCGCTGTAGCGGGCCTGCACGTCGTCGCTGCGCAGCCCGGACTGCCCGTCGAGCGGCAGGCCGAGGCCGGTGGCGTCGACGACCCGGCTTCCGCTCAGCGTGATCCGCACCTGGAGCGAGCCGTACTCGTAGTCGACCACCGGTCCGGTGACCGTGCGGGTGGTGGTGCGCGGGGCGGTGGTCCGCGGCGCGGCGGTGGTGGTCCGGGGCACGGAACGGGTGTTCCGGCTGGCCGGGGTGCGGCTGGCCCGGGCGCTCGACTTCGCCGACGCGCCGGGCCGGGCGGAGGGGGTGACGCCGCCGGGGGTCGGCCCGGGGGCCGCCGAGCCGCCGGGGACGACGGGCGCCTCGGCGACCGGCCGGTCCTGGGCGGCCTGGCTCGTGCCCGGGGCGCCCTTGAGCACCACCAGCGCGGTGGTGCTGGCGGCCAGGCCGGTGATCGCGAGGAGCGCGCGACGCATGGACGGGGCCTCTCTACAGCTCGAAGGTGGCGAGGTGGATCTGCCGGCGCGGCACACCGGCGCGGCGCAGCACCCGGACCGCCTCGTCGACCAGGCCGCCCGGGCCGCACAGGTAGACGTCGCGGCGGGTCACGTCGGGCACCAGCCGGCGCAGCCCCTCCGGGCTCATGACCTGCCGGGGGCCGGGGTCGTCGCGGGAGCCGATCACGTACCAGACCGAGGTGCGCCGGGCCTGGGCCAGCCAGTCCAGCTCGTTGTGCAGCAGCACGTCGGCGGGGGTACGGGCGCGGTAGATCAGGGCCGCGCCGGGCGGCAACTCCTCCAGCATGGCCCGCAGTGGGGCGATGCCGCTGCCGCCGGCGATCAGCAGCGCCCGCTCGCGGGTCCGGTGCGCCGCCGTGAAGGTGCCGGACGGCCCCTCCGCCCAGACCCGGGTGCCCGGGTGGAGATCCCGCAGCTCGGCGGTGTGCCCGCCGACGACCTTCACGGTGAGCCGCAGCCAGCGGCCGTTGCCCGCCGCGGAGAGCGAGAACGGGTGCGACTGCCACCAGCAGCCGGGGTTGAGGAAGCGCCAGCGGAAGTACTGGCCGCCGAGCAGGTCGATCTGGTTGAGCCGGTGCCCGGTCAGGTAGATCGAGATGGTGTCCGGGCTCTCCGCGACCACGTCGGCGACGCGCAGCCGGTGCCGCAGGTTGAAGCGCAGCGGGGCGACCAGCCGGCCCCACACCAGCGCGGCCACCACCAGCAGGTACGCGGCGATCCAGCCGGTGCGCACCGGGCCGGGCTCGTAGAGCTGGGCGCCGTTGCTGAACTGGTGCCCGTAGCCGAGCAGCAGGGCGAGGTAGCTGGTCAGGTGCAGGTGGTGCCAGAGCTCGTAGGGCAGCCGCCGGCGGACGCCCCGGACCGCGGTGACGCCGACCGCCACCATGATCCCGGCGGCCACGAAGGCGGAGACCATGTCCTCGTAGTGGGTCAGCAGGGCGCCGACCTGGCCGAGGATCGAGTTCTTCTCCATCCGGGCGTAGCCCACCACGAGCAGCGCCAGGTGGGCGAGGACCGCCACCAGCAGGGTGGCGCCGACGTCCCGGTGCGCCCGGGAGATCCGCTCGCCGCCCAGCCAGCGTTCCAGCGCGCCGAGCCGGCTCATCATGAGCACCTGGACCAGCAGCAGGTAGCCGGCGACCAGGCCGGTGATCCGGCCGGCCGCGGTGAGCACGTCGGTGGTGTCGGCCAGCGAGCCGGGCGGGGTGGCCAGCCACCAGGGCAGCACCGCGGCGACCAGCCCGAGCCAGAAGGCCGTGGCCAGCGCCCGCCGCCCACCAGGCCCCCGGCGCGGCAGGCCCGGGGGTACGGGGGCAGCCGGCCGGCCGCCGTACTGGGCGGAAGGCCCGGTACGGCGGCCGGTGGCGTAAGTGTCCTGGTATGTCACGCGTACAGCTTCATTGGTACGTATTTCTGTCGGGGGAAGACCTTGTCCACCTGCGCGGTCGTCAGTCCGAACCGCCCCTGCGCGACCGACCCGTAGACGTTGAACATGTTGTTGTACTCGGGTACGTCTCCGCTGTCCAGATCGTTCAACCCGTTCCACGTGCCGAGGAGCGAGCCGGCGAGCTTGCGGCCGGACAGGATGGTCACCACGCCGCCGTGCCCGTGGTCGGTGCCACCCTGGTTCGAGGCGACCCGCCGGCCGAACTCGCTGGACACCATGACCGTCACGTCGGCGGCCCGGTCACCGAGGTCGGTGAAGAACGCCGCCATGGCGTTGGCGAGCTCGTTGAGCCGCCGCCAGAGCTGGCCGCCCTCGCGGGTGCCCTGGTTCTCGTGGGTGTCGTAGCCGCCCATGCCGACCGTCGCCACCCGGACGTTCGCGCCGCCCTTGATGAGCTGGGCGAGCTGCTGGAAGGCGTACCCGACGCCCTCGTACTTCACCCCGGCGGCGGCCGCGTACGGCTTCGCGGCGAGCTTCTGCGCGGTGGCCAGCGCGCCCATCCCCTCGATCACCGCCTCCTCCACCGGGTGGTTGATCCCGGTGAAGAGGCCGCGGATCGCCTTCTCGGTCGCGGCGCGGTACCGGTCGTCGCCGTTGAGCCGCAGCTCACCGACGTTGTTGAGGGAGATCGCGCCGTTCACGCCGACAAGCGACCGGGGCAGCGTGCTGCCGATGCCGACGCTGCGGAACGCGGTGCCCTTGCCGAGGGTGTCCACCAGGCTGTCCAGCCAGCCCCGGCCGCCCGTCTCGCCGGGCAGGCCACCCAGGTTGCAGGCGTCGGCGGCCTGGAAGTGGCTGCGGGACAGCCGCGGGTCGGAGACCGCCGGCACGAAGCCGAGCTGGCCGGCCTTGAGCCACTGCTCCAGCGGGGCGAACGCGCTGGTCAGCTTGAAGCCGCGGCCGAGGGCCAGCGAGTCGTTGCCGAGCAGCAGGTCGGGGCGCGTCCTGGTGAGCACCGGGTCGTCGGCCGGGGCGACCAGGCTCAGCCCGTCCAGCCCGCCGTAGAGGAAGACGTGGATCAGCGTGCCGGTCTTCGTCGCCGCGAACGACGCCGAGGTGGTGACGAACTGGGCGGTGGCCAGGGCGGTCGCGGTGGCCGCGGCGCCGGCGACGAAGGTACGCCGGGTGACGCCCCGGCCGTCCTGCTGGGCCTCCTCCAGTTCCTCCAGCCGGCGGTACCGGTCCGCCTCGGCGGCGTTCTCCGCCGCGACGATGTCCGCCTCGGCGCGCAGCAGCGCCTCGGCCGGGTTGTCGGCCAGCCGCCGGACGTCGGGGCATTCGGGGTGCAGGGGGTACGGGTTCACGGTCATCTCCATCGAATGCCTCACCGGAGGTGGTGCTGGGGGGACGCGAGGATCGTCCGCGCGACCGCGGCGATGGCCCCGTTGAAGGTGGCGTCGACCTTGGCGCCCGCCGGCACCCCGGCCACGCCGAGCACGAGGGCCTTCTCCTTGGCGCTCAGCTTCTGGTGCACCAGCCGCAGGGCCAGCGCGTCCACGTACGCCCCGGCGGTCGCCGGCGGCTTCGCCACCAGCTTCTCCGGCTTGACGTAGGTGAACTGCTTGCGCCAGCCGCCGATCAGGTCGCCGGCCTCGTTCCAGCCGTCGACCATCGTGCCGGCGGAGGTCCAGGCCACGTAGACGTCCGCGTAGCCGTCCGGGGTGGGCTTGCCCATCGGGAACTGGCCCAGCTCGCGCATCTTGTCCTGGACCTGCCGCAGCCCCTGGGCGAACGGGGTGCGCCGCTTGTCGCCCTCGAAACCCGGGGACGCCTCCGGCCCCACGCCCAGCGACCGGTACGTGGCGACCAGGTACTCCATGGGCCGGCGGACCTTCTGGCCCACCGCGGCCCAGAACTCCGAGGAGCTGAACAGGGTGGCCAGGACCGGCCGGATCTGCCCCTTGTTGGTGGTGTACGCCTTGGCCAGCCGGTCCACCAGGGACTTCGGCGGGGTGTCGGAGACGAACCGGGTGGCCAGGTTGCGGGCCACGTAGCCGGCCGTCGACGCGTGCAGCGCGATGTACCGGATGTAGTCGTCGATGACCTTGTCGGCGACCTTCGGGTCGGCCGAGTTGTTGGCGTGGCTGAACCCGAGGATCTTCACCTTGCCCAGGTAGTGCCGGTCGGCGTGGAAGACGTACTTCCCGTCGGCCACGCCCCGCCCGGTCTGGAGCAGGGCGGCCTGGCGGACGTCCTTCTCGGTGTAGCCGCCGTCCACGCCGACCGAGTAGAGCTCCAGGTTCTCCCGGGCCAGGTTCTCGTTGACCGCGTCCTTGCGGGACTCGGTCTGGTTCAGGTAGATCAGCAGCGCCGGGTGCTTGTTGGCGGCCACCAGCATCTCCGGGTAGCTGCCCAGCGCGTGCTTGCGGACGACGTCCCGGTCGAACGAGTTGCGGTAGATCTCGCCGCCGTCGAAGTCGGCGGCGACGTGCAGGAAGTCGTTCCAGAAGTCGACCATCACCTCGAAGAGCTGGCGGTCGGACCAGACCTGCCGGGCGATGGTGGCGTCGACGGTCTCCCGCGCCGGGTCGACACCCCGCTCGTTGAGCTGGTCCCGCTGGGCCCGCAGCTGCGTCGGGCTGAGCTTCAGCGAGGGCAGCTCGGCCAGCTTCAGCTCGGCCTTCGTCGGGGCGATCTTCTCCGGTTCGAGCTGCTGGCGCAGCCAGTCGTCGATGCCGAGCCGCTTGATGTCGGCGAGCACCCTGGGCGTCGGGCCGAAGGTCGCCCGGCTGGCCAGGTGGCGGATCGGGTCCTTGGCGAGCACCGTCCTGACGGTCACCCGGGTGGCCGCCGCGGCGGCGGCCGGGCTGGCGAAGATCCGGCCACCGGACGGGGCGTTGCGCTTGAGCGCCGCGCCGGCCCGGGAGCCCATGTAGCTCTCGTTCTGCTCGGTGTAGGTGCGCACCGTGCTGGGCTGCTGGCCGCCGGGCCGGGCGGCGGTGCCGTCGGTGACCACCGTGCCGGTGGCGTCGCCGGCGACCGGGTCGTCGGAGAACAGGCCGCGGACCTGCGGGGAGAAGGCCAGGGCGGCGCCACCGGCGACCACCGCGGCGCCGCCGAGCGCGGCGAGGGCGCGGCGCCGGCCGCGGCGCGGCTCGTCGTCCTCGTCGTCCAGGTTGGGCAGTCCCGGGCCGGGCGGCGGGGCGTACCCGCCGGACGGCTGGGGGTGGCCGCCGCCGGCGAAGCCGTCGGGCCCGACCCACTGCGGGCCGGCCGCCGGGGGCGCCGGGGTGGCGTATCCGCCGGAACCGGCGTACGGCATGGCGTTGTCGCGGTACCCGTCCGGATGGGGGTGCTGGAATCCGTCCCAGCCGCGGTCGTCCCGGGGTCGACGCGGTGGCACGTTCAGGTCGGCCATGTAGCTTCCCGTTTTCTTCGAGCGCCGGCACGCCTGCCGCCCAGGGGGTGGGCGGAGGGGCGGCGACGGTTGCCGGAGGAGTTGCTACGGGAAAGTAGCCACGCGCTTCGGGCCGCTCAAGGCGTGCCGACGCCGCCCGTGAGGGCACTTAAGACGGTGCTCAGGCGGCCGTACGGCGGCCCGTGGGGCCGGCCCGGATCGGCGGCGTCCGGAGCAGGGGCAACCCGGGCGGTGACCACCCGGACGTAACGTTTTTGCCCGTCGCGGCGCTGTTGGCGACGTTCACCCGCTCAGCGAAACTTAAGGCACGGATAAGCCCGTGCTGAGGTCTCCGACCGGTGCGTCCAGACCCGTCCCGCTCGCCGAAACCAGCGGCAGGAGCGGCGCGTGACCCGCCCCCGTTGCGGGTATGCCGCCGAACCGCTGAAGCCGTGAGGGGAAGGCACCGCCATGCTCAGCAAAGAGGATCAGCGCAGGTTCGAACAGATCACCCGCCAGCTGCGGGAGAGTGACCCGCAGTTCTTCGCCCGGCTCGACCACCGGGCCCGGGGCCGTCGAGGCCGGTACCTGATGCTGTTGACGATCGTGCTGTGGGCCTCGCTGCCGGCGATGACCGTCTTGGCCGGGCGACTGGCCGGCGCGATCTGCGCCGTGGTGCTGATCGCCAACGCCGGCCTCATGTGGCGGTTCCGCCGGCGCTGGCTATGACCTCGGCACCGGCAGGGATGGTCAGCGCGGCTCGTCCGATCCCGCCGCTTCGCGGCCGAACTCCCGGTACGCCCGGCGGAGCCGCTCCACGAGGCCCGGGCCGCCGATCGCTGCCCCCGGCGGGCCGAGCTGACGCAGCAGCAGTTCCGGTCCGGTGGCCAGGGTGGGCGGCCGGTCCGGCAGCGCCACCGGGGACAGCCAGAACCGGTCGACCTCGTCGTCCGGCGGGACCGCCGGCAGGCCGCCCAGCACCCGTCCGGCGCCGGCCACCGGCCGCGCCCCCGGCCCGGGCCCGGCGTCCGCGCCTGCCGGCACGGCCGACCCGTCCGGGGCCGCCGCCGGGCCGTCCGGGGCGCCGCCGGGGGTGGCGGCGCCGCGCAGCGTACGCAGCCGGTCGAGCAGCTCGCCCCGGGCGCGGCCGCGCCAGTGCAGGAGCTGGAACGGGTCGGCGTCGAACGCCTCGGCGAGCAGGTAGAAGGTGGCCGCGAGGTGCTTGCACGGCACCGCGAAGTCGGGGCAGCCGCAGTGCTGGTCCAACTCGCCGACGGCCGCCGGGAAGAGCGGCGCGCCCGCCGCGGCGAACAGCTCCTCCAGCTCGGCCGGCAGGTCACCGGCGAGCAGCCGGGCGCTGAAGAACGCCTGCCCCGCCAGCTCCGCCTCGACCCGCTCCCACACCTCGTCCGGGTAGGCGGCCAGCCCGATCCGCACGGGGTAGGGATCCGGCCGGGACCCCTGCACGGTGGCGGTGACCAGCCCGGGGGCGACGTCGAGCCGGAGCACCTGGCCCCGGCGCGCGTAGGCGCGGCCCCGGGTGAGCCGGGTGCCGAGCGCGAAGGACTCCAGCACCTCCAGGAAGCGCCGCGACCACCAGGAGCGGCCGATCGCGCCCCGGGTGCTGCGCGCCTTCAGTCCGCCCTCGACCCGCCGGGGCGGCCCGAACTCGGCGAAGCGGGATCCTCCGTCCGGTGTGGTCACTCCACCACCGCCCCGGACTCCAGGGCGAACAGCTCGCGCAGGGTGTCGGTGGAGAGTTCGGTGACCCACTGCTCGCCGCTGCCCACCACCCGCTGGGCCAGGCTCCGCTTGTCGGCGATCATCGCGGCCACCTTCTCCTCGACCGTGCCGGCGCAGACGAACTTGCGGACCTGCACCCGGCGGCGCTGGCCGATGCGGAACGCCCGGTCGGTGGCCTGGTCCTCGACGGCCGGGTTCCACCAGCGGTCCACGTGCACCACGTGGTTCGCCGCGGTCAGGGTGAGCCCGGTGCCGCCGGCCTTGAGCGAGAGCACGAAGAGCGGCGGGCCCGCCGGAGACTGGAAGCGGGTCACCATGGCGTCCCGTTCGGCCTTGCCCACCCCGCCGTGCAGGAGCAGCACCTCCCGGCCGGTACGCGCCGACAGGTGGCCGCGCAGCATCCCGCCGAACTCGGCGTACTGGGTGAAGAGCAGGGCCTTCTCCCCCGCCGCGAGCACCTCGTCGACGATCTCCTCCAGCCGTTCCAGCTTGCCGGAGCGGCCCGGCAGGGTGGAGCCGTCGTGCAGCAGCTGGGCCGGGTGGTTGCAGACCTGCTTGAGCCGGGTCATGGTGGCCAGCACCAGCCCGCGGCGCTCGATTCCGTCGCTGGACTCGATCTTCGCCATCATGTCGTCGACCACCGCCCGGTAGAGCGCCGCCTGCTCCGCGGTGAGGTTGCAGAGCACCTCCATCTCCAGCTTCTCCGGAAGGTCGGTGATGATCGACGGGTCGGTCTTGAGCCGGCGCAGCACGAACGGGCCGGTGATCCGGCGCAGCCGCTCGGCCACCTCGGCGTCGCCGTGCCGCTCGATCGGCTCGGCGAACCTCTTCTTGAAGGTGGCGGCCGGTCCGAGCAGGCCCGGGTTGGCGAACTGCATGATGGACCAGAGGTCGGCGAGCCGGTTCTCCACCGGCGTGCCGGTGACCGCGATCCGGTGCCGCGCGGGCAGCGACCGCACCGCCTCGGCCTGCCGCGTGGAGGCGTTCTTGATCGCCTGCGCCTCGTCCACCACCACCCGGTGCCAGTCGATCCCGGCCAGCTCGTACGCGTCCCGCGCGGCCACCGAGTAGGTGGTCAGCACCAGGTCCGCGGCGTGCACGGCGGCGGCGAACGCCTCCCCGCGGGCGCGTTCGGCGCCGTGGTGCACGTGGATGCGCAGCTCCGGGGCGAACTTCGCCGCCTCCCGCTGCCAGTTGCCGACCAGCGACATCGGACAGACCAGCAGCGTCGGCCCGGCCGCCGGCGGGTCCCCGGCGAGCAGCGCGAGCAGCTGCACGGTCTTACCCAGCCCCATGTCGTCGGCGAGGATCCCGCCCAACCCGAGCGACTGGAGGAAGGCCAGCCAGGCCAGTCCGCGCCGCTGGTACGGCCGCAGCGTCCCGGCGAACCCGGCCGGTGGGTCGGCCGGGGTGAGCCGCCGCTCCGCCTCCCCGGCCAGCAGCTCGCCCAGCGCGCCGTCGGCGGCCACCTCCAGCACCGGCAGCTCGCCGGGCCGGTCGGCGCCGGCCAGCCCCATCCGCAGCAGGTCGGCCACCGTCAGCTCGCCGGAGGAACGGAGCAGCCGCAGCCCGGCTTCGAGCCGCTGCGGGTCCAGCTCGACCCAGCGGCCGCGCAGCCGGACCAGCGGCGACTTCAGCTCGGCCAGCGAGGCCAGTTCCTCGGCGGACAGCGGCTGGTCGCCGAGGGCGACCTCCCAGCGGTAGTCGACCAGGGCGTCCAGCCCGAGCCCACCGGCGGCGACCGCCACCGTGCCGGGCGCGGTCCGGCTGCGCGCCCGCAACCGCGCGCCGAGACGGGACGAGGAGCGCCGCCACCACGAGGGCAGCAGCACCCCGAAGCCCGCCGCGTGCAGCACCGGCGCGCCCTCCCGGAGGAACCGGTGCGCGCCGTCGGCATCCAGCTCCATCCCCTCCGGCGCGGCGGTGCGCAGCGCGGCGTCCAGCTCGGGCCAGAGCCGGCTGGCCCGGCCCAGCTCGGCCAGCAGGGTCTCCTGCGGGTCGACGCCCCGCGCGGCGAGCGCGGGCGCGGGCCGCTGCCAGATGTGCGCCGCGTCGACCACCAGCCCCGGCTCGTCGGTCGGGTGCAGGCCGAACTCGACCCGCCAGGCGCCGCCCTCGACCAGCTCGGCCACCGGGTCGGCGGCCGGCTCGACCAGGCGGAACGCGGCGCGCACCGGGCCGCCGGCGGCGTCGCGCTGCCAGGCGTCCAGCTCGGCGCGGAGGAGGTCCAGGGCGGCCGGCTCGGCGGCGAAGACCCGCTCCGGGCCGGTGAGCGCGGCCAGCCAGGCCGGCACCGGCCCGCCCGGGCGCATGCCCCGGGGCAGCCGGGTGTCGGCGAGAGCGGCCCGGGCGGCGGCGTCGACCAGCGCGTCCAGCGCCTCGGCCACCAGCTCCCCGGGCCCCGCACCCCCGTCCGACGCCGTGGGCGCATCCGTTGCCCCTCGGGCGACAACAGACGCACCCGGAGCGGAGGCACCGAGGTGCCACCCGCGGGCGGCGCGGGCGGCCGGCGGCAGGGCGAGGGCCAACGAGCGGGCCCAGGCCGCATCCGTGCCGGTGAGCAGCGGGCGCCAGAGGGCGGACGCGGTCACCACGTCCGAGTCGTCCACCGCGCGCAGGCCCCGTGGCCCACCATCGGCGCGGATTGCGTCGGCGCCGGGGGCGCGATCGGACACCCCGGGCAGCACCCGGCCGCGGGTGACCAGGTCGGCGGCGAAGTCGGCCAGCTCGGCCAGGTGGCGCAGGCTCGCCCCGGCCACCGCCTCCCCCGGTTCGAGCGCCCGGAGCAGGGCGAACGCGGCGTCCGGGGCGTACGCCAGGGCGGAGACCCGCCAGCCGGCGCGGGTGACCGGGCCGCGGACCGGGTCCCCGACGGCGGTCCGGACCAGCTCGGGTGAGTCCAGCGGCGAGCCGGCCCGCGTGGGCAGGTCGAGCAGCACGGAGACCGGGGCGCCCGGCGGGTCGCCGAGCGCGGCGGCGAGGATGGCGTGGTCGGCGGCGAACGGGTGCGGCCGCTCGCGCGGGGCGCGGCCCGGCCGGCGGGGAGCCCGGGCCGGCAGCCGGCTGTCCTCGGCCCAGACGGCGAGCCCGCGGCCGGACAGCCACAAGCCGTGGATGACCAGCACGCACTCCCCCTCGACGACGCCCGGGGCCAGGATAGGCGGCCGGCGCGGGCTACTGTCGGCGCCATGGTCGATCTGCTCGTGATCGGCGGGTTGGGCGTGGACATCCGCGCCCAGGTGCCCGCCCTGCCGCTGCCGGCCGCCGACTCGCTGGCGGTGCCCCCGATCGAGTTGCGGATCGGCAACACCGGGGCCGGGGTGGCGCTGGCCGCGCACGCCCTCGGCCTGCGGGTGGCGCTGGTCGACGTGCTCGGCGCCGACCCGGCCGGCGACGTGGTCCGGGCGGCGCTGGCCCGCACCTCGGTACGCGCCGTGCTGGCCGACGCGCCGGCCGGCACCCGTCGCTCGGTCAACATGGTCGACCCGGCCGGCCGACGGATGTCGCTCTACGACCCGCGTCCCTGGTCCGGCCCGGCGCCGTTCGCGGCGGCGGAGCTGGCCGGGCTGGTGCGCGAGGCGGCGCACGTGCACGTGTCGATCATGGACTGGGCCCGGGACGCGCTGCCGGACCTGCGGGCCGCGCTCGGCCCCGGGGTGTCCCTCTCCACCGACCTGCACGACTGGGACGGCGAGAACGACTACCACCGGCCCTTCGCCGACGCGGCCGACCTGGTCTTCGTCAGCGACGTCCAGCTGGGCGACCGGGCCGGGAAGGTGGCGGTCGGGCTGGCGCCGCGGACGGTGCTGGTGACCGGCGGGGCGGCGGGCGCGACCCTGCACGGCCCGGACACGCCGCCCGTCCACGTGCCCGCGACCACGCCGCCCGCAGCCGTGGTGGACACGAACGGCGCGGGCGACGCGTTCGCCGCCGGCCTGATCGCCGCCCGGCTGCGCGGCGCCACCCCGCTCGACGCGGCCCGCTACGCCGCCCGGGTGGCCGCGGCCGCCTGCACCCACGACGGCATGGAGTATCCGACCGGCCTGCTGCCCCGGGACTGAGCCCGGTCAGATCGCCCCGGTCTCGCCGTCGGTCAGCTCGCGCAGGATGTCGGCGTGCCCGGCGTGCCGGGCGGTCTCCTCGATGAGGTGCACCAGCACCCAGCGCAGCGACACCTCGCCGAGCTGCGGGTGCGGCACCACGTGGTCGAGGTCGAACCCGGCGGCCACGGCCCGGGACCGGGCGCAGGCGGCCCGGTAGGCCGCGGCCAGCCCGTCGACGGTCTCGCCCGGGTCGAGGGCGAAGCTCGCCTCGGCGTCGGCCTCGCTGGTGAGGTAGACGTCGCCCGGCCCGGGGGCGAACAGGCAGGGCAGCCAGTTCCGTTCCACCAGGGCCAGGTGTTTGAGCAGCCCGGCGAGTGTGGTGCGGGAGGGCACCAGGCGGCGGGCGGCGTCGGCGTCGGAGAGGCCGCGCGCCTTGCGCAGCACGGTGGCGCGGTGGAAGTCGAGGAACGATTCGAGGATGGCCCGCTCGTCGCCCGTGCGGGCGAGGACCGGAGCGAGGGTGGGGTCGATCGTCTGGTCCGCCATCCCCGGACCCTAGTCGCCGGGACCGCCGGCCCGCTGCCCCGGCATCCCGCTGCGCAGCGGCGATCCCCGGGGCAGGATGGGCGCATGGCATCCACGGCGCAGATCCCCCTGGTGGGCGGCACGGCCGACGGCGAGACCGTCACCGTCGAGCTGGACAGCAACGGCCGCCCGCCGCTGACCCACCACCACATCGGGCCGCAGGGGCTGGCGCACGCGCACATCTACGAGCTGGAGTCGGACGACCAGCGGGGCGGTTGGGTCTACACCTGGCGGGGGCCGGCGGCCTGACGGCCGCTCAGGCCGCGAGCCGGCTCAGCGTCCGCGACCGGATGCTCTCCAGCACGCCACGGGTGACGTGGGAGGTGCCGTGGGCCTGCTCGCACACGGCGGCCACCCGCCGGGCGGTCTCGTCGGCCCGCGCGTCGCGCTCGTCCCACAACCGGTCCACCTCGGCCAGCAGCGGGCCCTCCACCTCACGCTCCACGCCGCGCAGCGCCGGCACCCCGAGCCGCTGGGCCAGGTCGAAGACCTTTCCGGCGTACGGCAGGGGCAGGAACGGGGTGCCCATCATGGCCGCGAAGATCAGGAAGTGCAGGCGCATGCCGACCGCGAGGTCGAAGTGCTCCATCAGGCCGAGCACCTGCCGGGGCGAGTAGTCGTTGTGCAGGATCCGGCCCCGCTCGGCGGCGACCATGTGCGACAACACCCCGTGCGAGTGCCGGATGTCGTCGCGTTCCATCGGCACGAAGAGCACGTACGCGTCGACGCGGTGCACCAGGAAGTCGCTGATCTGGGCGAGCAGCCGGTGGTAGCCGTCGACGTCGAGGCGTTCCGCCGCCCGGCCCGGTTCGCGGACGCTGAGCCCGACCAGCCGCTTGCCGGCCGGCACGCCCTCCTCGCGCAGCCAGGCCTCCGGGAACTCCTCGGGCGTGAGCAGGAACGCCGGGTCGGCGGTGACGGTGATGGGGTTCAGCAGACCCGCCTCCTCCAGCACCATCCGGGACTCCTGGTCGCGCACGGTCACCTCGGTGGCCTGTCCCAGGGTCTCCCGCACCATCCCGGTGTCCACCGCGTCGTTGAGCGGGCCGACCCCGACGGCGTAGGTGAGCAGCGGCAGGCCGCGCTCCTGGGCGACCCGGACCACCCGCAGGTAGCGCCGGGCCTCCTTGTCGTAGAGGATCCCGCCGCCGCCCAGGACGAGCAGGTCGAGCTGGGCCAGGATCGCCGAGGAGTCGACCCGGCTGACGCCCTCCCAGGGCACCGCCTCCACGTCGGGGTGGGCCAGCGCGGTGTGCGCCGGGTTCCGGGAGAAGACGATGATCCGGGCGTTCGGCTCCTGTTCCCGCAGGTCGGCCAGGAGGCCGGTGAGGATCGCCTCGTCGCCGAGGTTGCGACCGCCGTACGAGCCGAGCACACCGATGGTCAGTCCGGCGCCATCCGTCATCGTCGCTCCTCCCCAGGTGCGTCCCGGCTGGCGTTCCCGCTGGTCGGCGGGACATACCTGGGCGGCGTGCCGGTCAGTCGGTGGCCCCGCCGACCAGACGGGAGACCAGGGCGGAGACCACCTGATCGACGTCGAACCCGGCGTCGATCGAGGTGGTGAGCAGGTCGAGCAGGAGCCCGTCGACCGCGTAGTGCAGCAGGGCGATCTCGAAGGCGCCGCCGGGCAGCCCGGCGGCGACGTGGAAGGCGACGTCGTCGGCGTACCCCCGGCGCAGCACGTCGCCGAGCGCGGCCCGCAGTTCGGGGCGGCGGCTGGCCTCCAGCCGCAGCTCGAACAGGGCGCGGGTGAGGTCGGGCTCGCGGGTGGTGCGCTCGACGATGTAGCGCAGGTAGTCGGCGACCAGCGCGAGCGAGGGCTCGCGCCGGCCGAGGTCGGCCACCACCCCCGGGTCGGGCGCCATCCGGTCGAAGATCCGTTCGGCCAGCCCGGCGAGCAACGCCGCCCGGGACGGGAAGTAGTTGGAGGCGGTGCCGGTGGGCACCCCCGCCTCGCCGTCCACGGCGCGGTGGGTCAGCCCCCGCGCGCCGGCGGCGGCGAGCACCCGCAACCCGGCGTCGGCGAGCAGGGTGCGGCGTTCCGGATTTCTGGCCATGCCGGCACCCTAGCAATAACCACGACAGATGTTGTACATTCTCTCTCGACCACGACAGCCGTCGTGGTTGATCCCGGACATCGGAGTCGGTTTGCGCAAGCTCGTGTACTACGTCGCCAGCACCCTCGACGGCTTCATCGCCGCACCCGACGGGTCCTACGACTTCCTCCCGCTGGAGCCGGACGTGGCGGCCCACCTGACCGCCGAGTGGCCCCAGACCTTCCCCACGTTCGCCCACGCCCAGTTCGGCATCGCCTCGCCGCCGGCCGGCCGCTTCGACGCCCTGCTCATGGGCCGGGCCACCTACGACCCGGCGCTGAAGCTCGGCGTGACCAGCCCCTACGCGCACCTCAAGCAGTACGTCTTCAGCCGCTCGCTGCCCCCGTCCGACGACCCGCAGGTGGAGATCGTCGCCGGCGACCCGGTGGCCTTCGTCCGCGAGCTGAAGGAGCGGCCCGGCGGCGACATCTGGCTCTGCGGCGGCGGGCAGCTCGCCGGCCAGCTCCTCGACGAGGTCGACGAACTGGTGGTCAAGCTCAACCCGGTCGTGGTCGGCACCGGCATCCCGCTGGCCGACCGGGGCTTCGCGCCGACCCGGTTCACGCTGGCCGAGACCCGGCCGTTCGACACCGGCGTGGTGGTGCTCCGCTACACCGCCGGCGCGCGGTAATCGCTTGCCGCGGCCGGGCGGCGTCGCCCACGGTGGTGCGGTGACCAGCCTGACGAAGAGCCGGATCCGCTGGACCGACCTGCCCGGACACATCCGGGCGGCGGTCGAGGAGATCCTCGGCGACCGGGTGGTGGCGGCGGAGTCGCAGGACGGCGGCTTCTCCCCCGGCACCGCCGACCGGGTCCGCACGGCCGGTGGCGGGCGGGCCTTCGTCAAGGCGGTCAGCCCGGCCCAGAACGACCGCAGCCCCACGCTGCACCGGGCGGAGGCGCGCATCGCCGCCGCGCTGCCGCCGGCCGCGCCGGCGCCCCGGCTGCTCGGCAGCCACGACGACGGCGACTGGATCGCGCTGGTCTTCACCGACGTCGAGGGCCGGCACCCGGTCACCCCGTGGGACACCGGCGAGCTGGCCGCCGTGCTGTCCACCCTGGAGGCGTTGGCCGGGGTGCTCACCCCGGCCCCCGCCGCGGTGGTCACCACGGCGACCGAGCAGCTCGGGCAGGACTTCGGCGGCTGGCGGCGGATCGCCGCCGACCCGCCGGCCGACCTGGACCCGTGGGCGCGGGGTCGGCTGCCCGAACTGTGCGCGGCCACCGACCGGGGGCTGGCCGCGCTGGCCGGCGAGACCCTCTGCCACCTTGATGTCCGGGCCGACAACCTGCTGATCGGCCCGGACGGCGGGGTCACCGTGGTCGACTGGCCGTGGGCCTGTCGCGGGCCGGCCTGGCTGGACAGCCTGCTGGTCCTGGTCAACGTGCAGGTGCACGGCGGCCACGACCCGGAGGCGCTGCTGGCCGCCCGGCCGCTCACCGCCGAGGTGGACCACGCCGACGTGACCGGGGTGCTGGCCGGGTTCACCGGGTTCTTTTTGGACGGCGCCCGGCAGCCACCCCCGCCCGGCATTCCGACCGTCCGGGCGTTCCAGCGGTTGCAGGGCGACGCGTTGCTGCCCTGGCTCGCCCGGCGAATGGACTGAGAACCGGCGGGATCAGGCCCGCTTCGCGAAGGCGACGAAGGCGCGCCAGGCGTCGGGGGCAAAGGTGAGGGCAGGGCCGGTCGGGTCCTTGCTGTCCCGGACAGCCACGAAGCCGGGCAGGTTGCCGGCCACCTCGACACAGGCACCGCCGTTCGACCCCGATCGGGTCGACTTGCGCCACCGGGCACCGGTCAGATCCATGATCGTGCCGCCTCCTTGATCAGGTCGAGGGACTGTCGACGGGACAGGGCCTCTCCACGGACGGCCTCCCAATGCCGTTGCAGAACGGCGATGTCCTCGGCCTCGTGCATCACCTGCGCGCGGACCTGCTGGTCGATATATGCGACCACCGAGCCGTCGCTCAGGCTGGCCAGAATGAACCCGCCTTGCAGTGCAGGGTAGAGGCCGGCTTCCTCGGGCACCACCAGGATCTGCACGTGTGGCAACGCGGCAATCTTGACCAGATGGGCGAGCTGCTCGCCCATCAACGCCGCATGACCCTGCAAGGGGCGACGCAGCGCCATCACGTCGAGCACCGCGACGAGCTGGCACGGGTCCTCCTCCCGGGTGAGGATGGACTGCCGCCCGAGCCGGGAAGCCACCCGCTGCTCGATCCTTTCGGCACTGAGCAGACTTTCCGCCAGCGTCATGCGCGCATACGCCTCGGTCTGGAGGATGCCCGGAACGTAGGCCGGCTCGTACCAGCGCAACAGGGAGGCGGCGCGTTCGTCGTCGATCCACGCGCGCATCCAGGGCGGGGCTCCCTGAACGAGCGAGGCGTGGCGGAGTAGTCGGCCGAACATGCCGGCCGTGTCCAGAGCCTGGTCCATCGCGGCGAGGTAGTCGGCCTTCGGCGGTCGCTGGCCCGTCTCCACCCCGGAGACATGCGAGGCGGAGTAGTTGATGCGGCGGGCGAGGTCTTCCTGGCTGAGGCCGGCTCGGAGGCGGGCCTGTCGTAGCTCACCGGCGATGAAGTCCCACCACGACCCGCCCATGCTCTCCCCTGCCTCTGCCCAGTTCCGCACGCCGCTTCCCACGGTCTCCCGCGCCCGGCTCCGGCCCTGCTCAGCAACCATCCAGACCGACCGGAAGCCTTCCGAGCGTAGTGCTGTCCTCAACAGACTGTCACCGGTGGGCCGCTTCCCGTCCGGCCCGCCGCGGGGCCGTCCCCGATTCCCCCGATGCCGGGGGCGGCCCCGACCTCAGCCCCCGTGACAAGGAAGGTCGTGATGAGCGGCGCCATGCTTCCCGTACCTCGGCTCGGGCCGCACCCGGATCGGCCGCGCCCTACCCGCCGGACCGGCCGCCGCACCTGCCGATCCGGCCGCTCTGGCTCTGCCGGGCCTGCGGGCGCCGTGGCCGTGCGCCCAGGCCCGGCTGCTGCTCAAGGTCGAGTACGCCGACCACCCGGTCGACCTGGCCGTCTACCTGTCCGGGCTCTACCACGAGGCGACCCACGACCTGTTCCGGCTCAACCCCGACGACGGGCCCACCCCGCGCGACCTGTTCGAGCGGTTCGTGGCCTGGGGGCCGTACCGGCGGGGCGTGGTCGAATGACCCTCAACCATCCGCCGCGTGGACCGCGTTGGTAGAGGGCGAGGGGGTGGGCATGTCGGAGACGTTCCACGAGTTCGTGGTGCAGCGGTCGCCCGCGCTGTCGCGGACGGCGTACCTGCTGACCGGGGACCACCAGCACGCCGAGGACCTGTTGCAGAGCGCGCTGGCGCGGACGTACCGGCACTGGCGGCGGATCCGCGACGGGGACCCGGAGGCGTACGTGCGCCGGGTCATGTACCACCAGCAGGTCTCGTGGTGGCGCCGGCGGCGGGTGGCGGAACGGCTGGAGGCGACGCCGGTCGAGCGGGGCGGTGGCGACCACACCGACGACACCGCGCTGCGGCTCAGCGTGGTGGCCGCGCTGCGTCGGCTCACCGCCCGGCAGCGGGCTGTGGTGGTGCTCCGCTACTACGAGGACCTGACCGAGGCGCAGGTGGCCGACGTGCTCGGCTGCTCGGTGGGCACGGTGAAGCGGCACGGGCACGACGCCGTGCGCCGGCTCCGCGACCTCGCCCCCGACCTGTGGGAGCGGACGCCGGAGAGGAGCGGGCGATGAGCATACGGCTGCGGGAGGCGCTGCGGGCGGCGGCGGCCGAGGTGCCCGCGTACCCGGTGCACGAGCGCGCGGTGCGGACCGCGCGGCGCACCCGGCGGCGGATGGCGGCGGCGGTCGCGGCGATGCTGGTGCTGGTGGCGCTGGTGCCGGTGGCGGTACGCGGTGACGGGCCGCCCGGGATCGCGCCGGCCGGCGCGGGCGGCCCGGCGCTGCCCGACCGGATCGGGCTGCCGGGGTTCGGCGCGCTGCGCGCCACCGACCGGCCCCGGCTCGGTCCGGCCTCGGTGATCTTCAGCGGGCAGGCGCGCGGCCTCACCGGGCTGATCGACGAGGACGGCACCGTCGGCATCGTCGCCGCGGACGCCGACCGCTACCGGACCTGGCAGGTCGGCCACGAGGCGCCGGCCGGTGAGCAGGCGCTGCTCTCCCCCGACGGGCGGCGGATCGCCGTGCCGGGCGGGTCGTCGGAGCACCCCCGGATCGACCTGGTCGATCTGGTCGACGGGACGGTCCGGCGGCTGCCCAGCCCGAGGGAGGGCAGCACGCTGACCGAGCCGGCCGGCTGGGCGCCGGACGGTTCCGCACTGGTGGTCCGGGACACCACGCCGGCCAACCCGGAGGGCAGTGCCCACGTCAACACGCTCAGCCTGGTCCGGCTCGACACCGGCGGCGCGGTACGCCTGCTGGAGACCTCGCAACTGCCGGTCTTCGGCACCCCGGTCGCGTTCACGGCCGACGGGTCCCGGCTGGCCTTCCAGGTCGGCGACAAGGTCCTCGTGGCCGGCCCCGACGGGCAGTCGATCACTTCGTTCCCGCTGCCGCCGGAGAGCGGACTGGCCGGCAAGGGCGCCTGGCTGCCGGACGGGACGCTGGCCGTGGTGAGCCGCGACCCGGACACCACCCGGTGGCGGCTGCGCCGGGCCGATCCGGCCACCGGCCGGGACCTCGGCGTGCTGGGGCTGCCCGCGGTCGACGGCGTCACCACCATTCGGCTGCTCGGCTGGTGGCCGGACGGATCCGCGCTGGTCGTCGGCTACCGGCCCGATCCGGACTCGCCGGAGCGTTTCGACGGTCCCGTCGACATGGATCAGCGGACCGTGTATCCCAATGTGCAGACGGTCCGGGTGCTGGGCCTGACGCCGGGGGCCGCCGCGCCGACCACTCTGCTCACCGCCCCGGACCAGGTGCTCGCCATCGACGTGGCGGACGCGGTGGTGCACGCCGGCCGGGTCCGCGCCGCGGATCCACCGGCGGGCCCGGGCGGCCGGGTCTGGTGGGCGGCCGGGGCGGCGGCGCTGGTGCTCGGCGGCCTGCTGGCCGGGCGGCTGCTCCGGCGGCGACGCGCGACCCGGGTCACTCGGGGACGCGCACCTCATGGGTGAGGAAGGGCAGCACCGCCGCCGGCAGGGCGGGTGAGCCGACGACGTCGTGGTGGGTGAGCCCGGGCAGCACGGCCAGCCGGGACGCGGGCCGGCCGGCGCCGTCCCCGCCCGCGTCGCGGTGGCCGCCGCCGAGCAGCCCGAAGAACTCGGCCACGTGGCGGACCGGGATCGAGTCGGCGTCGGCGAAGACCAGCAGCACCGGCATCGGCAGGGCGGCCACCTCGGCCGACCAGTCGTACTCGCGGCGCAGCAGCGCACCGGTCTTGGCCCAGAGCCTCGGCCAGTCCTGCGGGCGGGGCGCGACCCGCTCGTAGCGTTCGTGCGGCGGGGTGCCGCGCATCCGCTCGGCGACCCGCTCGTCGTGGGCGGCCGTCGCGGCCAGCACCTCCGGATACCAGCCCTGCCGCCGGAACGGCGTGGAGACCAGCACCAGGCGGCGGACCAGGGCCGGGTGCTGGACGGCGGCGCGCAGGGCCACCCCGCCGCCGAGCGAGTAGCCCAGTACGTCGGCCGCCGGCAGGTCGAGGTGGCGCAGCAGGGCGGCGACGTCGTCGGCCATCGACTCGTAGCGCAGCGGCCGGTCCACGTCGGCGGTGCGGCCGTGGCCCTGGAGGTCGACCGCGACGACCTGCCGGCGCGCGGCGAGGGCGGGCAGGACGGGCGCGAACATCTCCGTCGACCCGTAGCCGCCGTGCAGCAGGACGAGCGGCTTCCCGGCGCCGTGGACCTCGTGCCAGAGCCGCACCCCGTTGACGTCCGCGTAGCTCACGGGGTGATCCTCCCGCCGCCACCGGTTCTCCGGGTGCGTTTGTCGTCGCCGTGGCGACAACAAACGCACCCGGACCGGCGCTACTCCGCCACGTACCGGTGCAGTCGGCCTTCGTCGGTCTCGACGACGCCGTCCCGGCGCAGGCCGGCCTTCTCCAGCACCCGCACCGACGGCACGTTGGCCGGATCGACGGTGGCGTGCACCTGGGTCACCCCGGGCAGGGTGAGGGTGTCGACCACCAGGGCACGGACCGCCTCGGTGGTGTAGCCCCGGCAGCGCCGGGACGGGACGATCCCGTAGCCGAACTCGACCGACCCGTCGGTGGGCGGCCAGAACAACCCGATGCCGCCCACGGTGAGGCCGGTCTCCCGTTCGATCATGAGCCGGTGGCCGTGGGGCTGCCCGGGTCGGCCGGCGATGATCCCGGCGATCACCCGCTCGCCGTCGGCGGGGAAGTCCGCCGCCCAGTGCGGGCGCCGCTCCCCGGCGACGACGGCGGCGGCCTCCTCGGCCGGCCAGGGGCGCAGCACGAGTCGTTCGGTGGTCAGTTCAGAAATGAACAACGCGATTCTCCAAGGTCGTGGAGCGACCCGGGTCGCGGTCGGTCAGCGCGCGCGACCCGGAAAAGGGCATGGCAGGGGAAGCTCATGGCAATCCATGGCCTCATCCCCCTGCGCCCACGACGGTCGCGTGTCCGCGCGTCGGCACTCTAATCCATGATCCGGATACGCCGCACCCCCGTTGCCTCGGGCCAACGGGCAACGGGGGTGCGGCGGAGGACCGGTCAGCTGACGCCGGTGACGGCCTTGACCAGGTTGATGCCGAAGTAGAGCACGAAGGCGACGGCGACCGCCCACAGCAGCGGGTGGATCTGCCGAGCCTTGCCCTGGGCCACCCGGATCGCCACCCAGCTGACGAAGCCGGCGCCGATGCCGTTGGTGATCGAGTAGGTGAACGGCATGAGCGTCATGGTCAGGAACGCCGGGACGGCGACGCCGACGTCGGTGAAGTCGATGTCCTTGACCTGGCGGATCATCAGCGCGCCGACCACCACCAGCGCCGGGCCGGCGGCCTCGCTCGGCACCAGCGACACCAGCGGGGTGAGCAGCAGCGCGCCCAGGAAGAGCACGCCGGTGACCACACTGGTCAGGCCGGTCCGGCCACCGTCCGCGATGCCCGAGGACGACTCGACGTACGTGGTGGCCGAGGAGGCGCTGCCGGCGCCGCCGGCGACCGCGGCGACACCGTCGACGAAGAGCACCTTGCCGAGCCGGGGCATGTCGGTGCCGTCCTCGGTGGCCAGGTTCGCCTGCCGGGCGAGGCCGACCGTGGTGCCCATGACGTCGAAGAAGTCGGCGAGGACCAGGGTGAAGACCAGCAGCAGCGCGGTCACCAGGCCGACGTGGGCGAACGCGCCGAACGACACGTTGCCGAGCAGGTGCAGGTCGGGCGTCTGGAACAGCGGGTCCGGCAGGGTCGGCACGTTGAGCCGCCACCCGTCCGGGTTGGGCTTGCCGTCGACGAGGGCCGGGCCGGGCTTGGCGAACGCGTTGACGATCACCGCGACCACCGTGGTGGCGACGATGCCGATCAGGACGCCGGCCTTCACCTTGCGGGCGGCCAGGATGCCGGTGACCAGCAGGCCGACCAGGAAGACGACCGTGGGCCAGCCGTGCAGCGTGCCGTTGCTGCCCGATCCGAGCTGCAGCGGCACGCCGGTGCCGGCCCGGACCAGACCGCCGTCGACGAAGCCGATCAGCGCGATGAACAGGCCGATGCCGGCCGCGATGGCCGCCTTCAGCTCGGCCGGGATGGCCCGGAAGACGGCCTTCCGGAAGCCGGTGAGCACCAGCACGGTGATGATCAGGCCCTCGATGACCACGAGGCCCATCGCCTCGGCCCAGGTCATCTGGGAGGCGACCGCGTACGCCACGAAGGCGTTCAGCCCGAGGCCGGTCGCCACCGCGAACGGCACCCGGCCGACCACGCCCATCATGATCGTCATGACCGCCGCGACCAGGGCGGTGACCCCGGCGACCGGCGCGATGCCGAGGAGGTTGCCGTCCTTGTCCGGCGCGGTGCCGATGATCAGCGGGTTGAGCACGACGATGTACGCCATCGTCGCGAAGGTGGTGATCCCGGCGAGCACCTCACGCTTGACCGTCGAGCCCCGGCGGGTGATCTCGAAGAAGCGGTCGAGGCGGCTCTGCGCGGCGGGTTCCGCCGGCTCCACCGGGGCAGCAGGATCCTGCGTAGTCACGCTCATGGCGTGGCTTACTCCGTTCCGGGTTGGCCCAGCCGGTCGCGCCGGCCGGGCGGTGGGGGTGCAGCCGTCCCGTTTCGGTTGGCCCGGAGAACGTCGGGACGGCTGGGCTCCACGGGTCCCGTGAAGCACTACGAAGCCGTGCCCCGGGGTTCGGGGACGCGACTTCGCGAGGCCCACCTTAACCGCCGGGTAACGGCAGATGACCTGTCCCTGAGCGGGGAGCCGGCACGAGGGTGGGCAAGGTCACGCCCGGTCCCGGTGCCGGGCGATCCACTCGGCGTTGAGCGCGTCGGCCTGCCGCGCGTGCCGGGGCCGGACCGGCACCCCGGCCGACGGCAGCCCGAGCGCGTCGAGGACGCCCAGGGTCACCCCGGCCGGGTCGGTCGCCAGGTCCTCGTAACGCACCCGGTGCGGGGTGATCCCGTACCGGGCGAACCACGCGTTCCAGGCCGCCTGGTGCTCGGCGACGGTACGCAGCAGCGCGTCGATGCCGTCCGGGTCGTAGCGCGGTTCAGCGGTGGGCGGGCCGCCGTCGTCGGCCGTCCACCGGCCGGTCTGCTCGGCGCGCAGCCAGGAGACGGCCTGTGCCAGCGCGTCGTCCCGGCGCAGGTGCACGAAGGCGGTCCGGCCGAACGCCCGGCGCAGCAGCGCGTGGTCCGCGCCGGCCGGCTCCGGGTGCTCGCCGGCCAGCCCCTCGACCACCCGGTCCAGGGTGCCCCACATCAGCTTCGCCCCGAACACGCCGTTGCCGGTCCGACCGGCCGCCAGCGCCGCCCGGACGTAGTCGCCGTAGCGCCACTCCCCGGCCGGCAGGCCCCAGCGGCGGGCCCAGACCGGCTCGTCCGGCACCCGGAAGTACGCCTCCGGCCGGCCGGCCACCCCGGTCGAGGCGAGCAGCCCGCAGAGCAGCGAACTGCCCGTCCGCGGCACCGCGCAGATGAAGTAGGAGTCGACGCCGGTCACGCCGCCAGCCAACCGGGACGGTCCGGCCGCGGCAACCGAAATCAGACCGGGGCCGCGACCGCTTCGTCCTCGGGGTGCCGGGCCGTGCGGAGCGGGGAGAGCACGGCGACGACGGCGGCCAGCGCCATCCCGCCCGCGCCGATCCCGATGGCCGCCCGGTGACCCAGGTGCGCGGCGAGCAGCCCGCCCAGCGGCGCGCCGACCGTCAACATCCCCCAGTTCAGCGAGCGGATGGTGGCGTTCATCCGGCCCTGGAGGCGGTCCGGGGTGACCGCCTGCCGATAGCCCATCTCGTTGGGCCCGCTGACCCCCAGCGCACACCACACGAGGAACTGCGCCGCGCCGACCATCACCCAGCCGGCCCTCCCGGTCAGGGCGAGCGCGGCGAGGGTCCAGCCCAGCGGTTCGACCACCCGCTCCAGCAGGATGGCCCGTCCGGCGCCGTACCGCCCGGCGCGGTCGGACAGCGCGTTGCCGACCACCGCGCCGACCCCGCCGAGGGCGAGCACCGCGCCGAGCCCGAGGGCCGCCCGCTGCTCCGGCAGCCCCGGGTCGAGCCCGCGCAGGACGAAGAGGGTGAACGCGGTGGACGCCAGGCTGGCGAAGAGGAACCGGGCGTGCAGGGTGAGCGCGTAGGGGGCGAGCACCGGATGCCGGTAGACCCAGGACAGCCCCTCGCGCAGCTCCCGGCCGAGGTGCCGGCTTTCCGGCGCCGGGGCCGGTTCCGGCCGGCGGATCGTCGCCAGCAGCAGCCCGGAGAGCAGGTAGGAGACCGCGTCGGCGAGCAGCGCGACCGGCGCGCCGAGCGCCGCGACCACCGCGCCGCCGAGGAACGGGCCGGTGGTCTGCGCCACCGAGGTGCTCTGCTCCAGCCGCGCGTTCGCCCGGGTCAACGCGGCCGGCGGGACCAGCCGGGGCAGGTAGGACTGGTGGGCGGCCTCGTAGAGCAGCGACAGCGTGCCGAACGCGGCGACCAGCACCACCAGCACCGGCAGGTTCAGCGCGCCGAGCAGGGCCAGCACCGCGACCAGGGCGAGCAGCACGGCTCGGGCCAGGTCGGTGCCGACCAGGATCGGCCGCCGCCGGTAGCGGTCGGCCACCACTCCGGCCAGCAGTCCGAAGAGGAGGTACGGCAGCCAGCGCGCCCCGTTGACCAGCCCGACCTCGACGTCGCCCCCGCCGAGGGTGGCGATCACGACGACCGGCAGCGCCACGGTCGTCAGGTAGGTGCCGAAGGTGGAGACGGTGTCTGCCGTCCAGAACCGCGCGTACCCGGGATGCCCGAAGAGCCGCTCCATGATCGACACGCTAGTGCGGCCGGCGGTCACCCGTCTGCCCGCCGGGGTCGGCGTCGCGGGAGCGGGGGCGGGCGCGGAGGTGGGCGCGTTCGCCCTGGGCGCCGAAGAGGCTGAGGAACTCGACCGCCTCGCCGTCGGCCGGGCCGAACCAGTGCGGCACCCGGGTGTCGAACTCGGCCGCCTCGCCGGGCGCGAGCACCAGGTCGTGCTCGCCGAGGACCAGCCGCAGCCGCCCGTTGAGCACGTAGACCCACTCGTACCCCTCGTGGGTCTGCGGGGTGGGCTCGGCGGGCCGCCCGCCGGCCGGGATGACCAGCTTGTACGCCTGGATGCCACCGGCCCGGCGGGTGAGCGGCAGCATGGTCATGCCGTGCCGGGTGACCGGCCGCAGGTGGATGCGCGGGTCGCCGGTGGGCGGGGCCCCGACCAGCTCGTCGAGCGTCACGCCGTGCGCCCGGGCCAGCGGCAGCATCAGTTCCAGGGTGGGCCGGCGGCTGCCGGACTCCAGCCGGGACAGCGTGCTCACCGAGATGCCGGTGGCGGCCGACAGGTCGGCCAGGGTGGTTTCCCGTTCGCGGCGCAGCGCGCGCAGCCGGGGGCCGACCGCGTCAAGCGCCCGGTCGAGGTCGTCGTCCATCCCCCCAGTTTGCCAGATCAGCAACAAAGTTTGCGGGTACGGCCACCACCGCCGCATCGTTGCGGCGGGAGGTGGTCAGGATGACCGAAGGGTACGAGGTGGTGGTGATCGGCGGCGGCGCCGCCGGGCTGAGCGGGGCGCTGATGCTGGCCCGGGCGCGCCGGTCGGTCCTGGTGATCGACGGGGGCAGCCCGCGCAACGCCCCGGCCGACGGGGTGCACGGGCTGCTGGCCCGCGACGGCATGCCCCCGGCCGAGCTGCTGGCGCGCGGCCGGGACGAGGTCCGCCGCTACGGCGGGCACCTGCTGGACGGCCAGGTCGACACGGTGACCCGCGACGGGGAGGGCTTCGCGGTGGCGCTGGCCGACGGCCGCCGGGTCCGGGCCGGCCGGCTGCTGGTCGCGACGGGCCTGGTCGACGAGCTGCCGGAGCTGCCCGGACTCCGCGAGCGGTGGGGCCGGGACGTGGTGCACTGTCCGTACTGCCACGGGTGGGAGGTGCGCGACCGGCCGATCGGGGTGCTGGCCACCGGGCCGCTGTCGGTGCACCAGGCGCTGCTGTTCCGCCAGTGGAGCGACGACGTCCTCTTCCTCCGCCACACCGCGCCGCCGCTCACCGACGAGCAGGCGGAACAGCTGGCCGCCCGGGGCGTCACCGTGGTCGAGGGCGAGGTCGCGTCGGTGCAGGTCGTCGAGGACCGGCTGGTCGGGGTACGCCTGCGCGACGGCCGGCTGGTCGCGCGCGAGGTGCTGGTGGCCGGCTCCCGGATGGTGGCCCGGGCCGGGTTCCTGGCGGCGCTCGGGTTGCCCGCGGTGGCGCATCCGGCCGGGGTGGGCGAGCACGTTCCCGCCGACCCGACGGGGCGTACCGCGGTGCCCGGGGTGTGGGTCGCGGGCAACGTCACCGACCCGGCCGCCCAGGTCGGCGCGGCAGCGGCGGCGGGCGCCCTGGCGGCCGCCGCGATCAACGGCGACCTGGTCGCCGAGGAGACCCGCCGGGCGGTCGAGGCGCGGCGGCGGGACGTGTTCTCGGCGGAGTCCGAGGCGCGGGTCAGCGAGCTCGTGGCGGGCGACCGCCGCCACGGACTGTGAACCGGAGGGCGACGGTGGCCATGGAGTTCGATCGGGCGTACTGGGAGGAGCGTTACCGCGACCAGCACGCGGCGCACCACCGTGCGCCGAATCCCCAGCTGGTGGCGGAGGTCGGCGACCTGGCGCCCGGCACGGCGCTGGACGCGGGCTGCGGCGAGGGCGCCGACGCGATCTGGCTGGCGGCGCGCGGCTGGCGGGTGACCGCGGTCGACGTCGCCGCCGGCGCCCTGCGCCACGCCCACGAGCAGGCGGCGACGCGGGGCCCCGAGGTCGCCGGCCGGATCGACTGGGCCCGGGCCGACCTGGCCCGGTGGCGGCCCACCGAGGGGCACTTCGACCTGGTGACCAGCCACTACGTGCACGGGGCCGGTGACGACCTGGTCGACCGGCTGGCCGCCGCGGTCGCGCCCGGCGGCACGCTGCTGGTCGTCGGCCACGACCCGTCCGACCCGCACACCGCCGCGGCGGGCGCGCCGGCGGCGGCGCACGTCACGGCCGCGCAGCTGGCGGCCGGCCTCGACCCGGGCCGGTGGGAGATCGTGGTGGCGGAGACGCGGTCCCGGTCGGTCACCGGCCCGGACGGCCGGCGGCGCACGCTGCACGACGCCGTCCTGCGCGCCCGACGGCGCGGCTGAGCACGCGGAGGGGTGGCATTTACGAATACGACTTACGCGGACATTATTCCCGTTTAGGTTACTGCGGAGGGAGGCAGTCGAGACGGGGGGCGACGTGGACGGATATCCGCCGATCGAGGATCACGGGCTCATCGGTGATCTCCAGACCGCCGCCCTGGTCACCTGCGACGGGACGATCGACTGGTTCTGCGCGCCGCGCTTCGACTCCCCCAGCATCTTCGCCAGCCTGCTGGACCGGGAGCGCGGCGGCTTCTTCCGCATCGCCCCCCACGAGACCACCTACGTCACCAAGCAGCTCTACCTGCCCGGCACGCCGATCCTGATCACGCGGTTCATCAGCGCCGACGGGGTAGCCGAGGTGCAGGACTTCATGCCGGTCACCGGCGAGAAGGCCACCGACGTGCACCGCCTGGTGCGGATCGTCACGATGGTCCGGGGCAGCATGCGGTTCCGGCTGGAGTGCCGGCCCCGGTTCGACTACGCACGCGAGCGGGCCCGACTGGAGCGGCATCCCAACGGATACCTCTTCCGCGGCTCATCCACGTGCATGACCTTCAACCCGGTCCAGCCGGTCCGCCGGCTGATCGCCGAGGAGGACATGCACCTGGAGGACGGTGACCTGATCGGGTTCGGCACCCTGACCCAGGGCGACACCGGCGGGGTCGTGCTGGAGACGGACTCCAGCATGGAACCCCGGGCCGTCCCGCTCGAAGAGGTCCAGGGGATGTTCGAGTGGACCCGCGACTACTGGCGCCGGTGGGTCGACCGCTCCCGGTACACCGGACGGTGGCGGGAGATGGTCGAGCGGTCGGCCATCACGCTGAAGCTGATGACGTACGCGCCGACCGGCGCGATGATCGCCGCGCCGACGGCCGCGCTGCCCGAACTGGTCGGCGGCACGCGCAACTGGGACTACCGCTACACCTGGGTCCGGGACACGTCCTTCTCCGTCCACGCGCTGCTCGGCCTCGGCTTCACCGAGGAGGTCAGCCGGTACATGGACTGGCTCGACGAGCGGATTCGCGAGGCCGGCGACCACCAGGCCCCGCTGAAGATCATGTACCGGGTCGACGGCTCGTCGGACCTGCACGAGGAGGAACTCGACCACCTGGAGGGCTACCGCGGCTCCCGGCCCGTCCGGATCGGCAACGGCGCCGCCGACCAAATCCAGCTCGACATCCACGGCGAGGCGCTGTACGCCATGCACCTCGCCGACGAGCAGGGCATCCGGGTGTCCCACCAGGTGTGGAAGAGCACCGTCCGGCTCATCGACTGGCTGTGCCACAACTGGGACCAGCCCGACGCCGGCATCTGGGAGAGCCGGCACCATCCCCGGGACTACACCTTCGGCCGGGTGATGTCCTGGGTGGCCCTGGACCGGGCCATCCGGCTCGCCGCCCGGACCGGCCGCCCCGGGGACGTCACCTGCTGGACCAGCCAGCGGAACATGATCTACGACCAGGTGATGGCGCGCGGCTATCACCGGGGCCGCGGCTCCTTCGTCCAGGCCTACGGAGAGAACGTCCTGGACGCCGCGCTGCTCGCCATGCCGGCGGTCGGCTTCGTGACGCCGTCGGATCCGCTCTGGTTGCGCACCCTCGAGGCCATCGAGCGGGAGTTGGTCTCCGACAGCCTGGTCCACCGGTACGACCCGGTCCACTCCCCCGACGGCCTTCCCGGCCACGAGGGCACCTTCAACATGTGCACCTTCTGGTACGTCGAGGCGCTGGCCCGCTCCGGCCGCCTCGACGACGCCCGGCTCACCTTCGAGAAGATGTTCACCTTCAGCAACCACCTCGGCCTCTACGCCGAGGAGATCGCCGCGACCGGGGAGCAGATCGGCAACTACCCGCAGGCCTTCAGCCACCTCTCGCTGATCAACACGGCGCTGGCGCTCAACGACATGCTCGATACCGAGGCGGAGTCCCGCCAGAGACGGTGAGCTCCCGCGCTACTCCTCCGGTACGCCCGGACCGACCTCGCCGCGCCGCAGGTGCTCGACGTTGCGGTCGGCCTCGCTGGCCGCGTTGTCGACCCCGGCAGCCGGGTCTCTGGTCCGGCGCCCCTCGGCGTCCTGGTACTCCTCGCCGCGCTCGAGCGCGTCCTCCTGCTGCCGCCGGCTCTGCTCCGGATTCGTCATGAACACCCCATTACCCAGGGTTCCCGCACCGACAAACGGCCGCGCCCGTCGCCGGAACCCGAGCCGCGGTCGCCGCTGGAGCACGGTTAGCCATCCGCAGGCCGGGTAGGCATCCGCGCCGCCTGCGGGCCGGCCTCTCCTGCCGACGACCGAGCCGAAAGGAACGACGGTGTCATCCGACTATCGGAAGAACCCGGAGGCGGTTTCCCGGCTGTCACCCGAGCAGTACCGGGTGACCCAGGAGGGGGGGACGGAGCGGGCCTTCGACAACCCCTACTGGGAAAACAAGGAGCCGGGGATCTACGTCGACGTCGTCTCCGGCGAACCCCTGTTCGCCTCCGTCAACAAGTACGACAGCGGCACCGGCTGGCCGTCCTTCACCAAGCCGATCGAGCCGAAGAACGTGGTCGAGGTCCGGGACTCCACCCTCGGCATGGTCCGCACGGAGGTCCGGTCGGCGCACGGGGACAGCCACCTGGGCCACGTGTTCGACGACGGCCCGGTGGCGACCGGCGGCCTGCGGTACTGCATGAACTCCGCCGCGCTCCGGTTCATCCGCCGCGACGACCTGGAACGGGAAGGGTACGGCGAGTACCGCGCACTGTTCGAGCACCCGGACGGGGGGCGAAAGCAATGAGCGACACGACTGAGAAGGCCGTCCTGGCCGGGGGCTGCTTCTGGGGGATGCAGGACCTCATTCGGAAGCGCCCCGGCGTCGTCTCCACAAGGGTCGGCTACACCGGCGGGGACGTGCCGAACGCGACCTACTACAACCACGAGGGCCACGCCGAGGCGATCGAGATCGCCTTCGACCCGAACAAGCTCTCGTACCGGGATCTTCTCGAGTTCTTCTTCCAGGTCCACGACCCGACCACGAAGAACCGGCAGGGCGGCGACGTCGGGACGAGCTACCGGTCCGCCATCTTCTACTGCGACGACCAGCAGCGCCGGGTCGCCGAGGACACCATCGCCGACGTCGACGCGTCCGGACTGTGGCCGGGCAAGGTGGTCACCGAGGTCACCGCGGCCGGCCCCTTCTGGGAGGCCGAGCCGGAACACCAGGACTACCTGGAGAAGCATCCCGGCGGTTACACCTGCCACTTCCCCCGGCCCGACTGGAAGCTCCCCCGGCGGGGAGAGAGCCAGAGCTGATCGCACCTGCTACCGACGACAAGTCCGAGGAGAAGGAGACCCAACGTGGCCGTCAGGACGCAGACGCTGGCCCGCCCCACCGACATCCGGCCGTTCACGGTGGAGATCCCCGAGGCGGATCTCCAAGACATGCGACGGCGCATCGCGGCCACCCGGTGGCCCGAGAGGCAGACCGTCAGCGACCAGTCGCAGGGCGTGCCACTGGAGACCAGCCAGGCCCTCGCCCGCTACTGGGAGAAGGAGTACGACTGGCGCAAGGTCGAGGCGCGGTTGAACTCCCTGCCGAACTTCATCACCGAGATCGACGGCCTGGACATCCACTTCATCCACGTCCGGTCCAAGCACGAGAACGCCCTGCCGCTCATCGTCACGCACGGGTGGCCCGGCTCGATCATCGAACAGCTGAAGATCATCGGCCCGCTCACCGATCCCACGGCACACGGCGGGTCCGCCTCGGACGCCTTCCACCTGGTGATCCCGTCGATGCCCGGCTACGGCTTCTCGGGCAAGCCGACCGAACCCGGCTGGGGCCCGGAGCACATCGCGAGCGCCTGGACCGAGTTGATGAAACGCCTCGGCTACGACCGGTTCGTCGCCCAGGGCGGCGACTGGGGCGCACTGATCACCAACCTCATGGGCGTGCAGGCGCCGCCGGAACTGGCCGGCATCCACACCAACATGCCGAGCACGGTTCCGCTCGAGATCGACGCGCTGGTCCAGTCCGACATCACCGGAATCAACATGGCGATGTCCAAGCTGCCGGCCAACCTCTCCGACGAGGAGCGGCGGGCCTGCGAGCAGCAGGACTTCTTCTGGAAGCACTCCGCCTACGCCCTGTTCATGGCGACGCGCCCCGAGACGCTGATCGGCCTCGCGGACTCGCCCGTCGCGCTGGCGAGCTTCATGTGCGACCACGACGCGGCCAGCCTGGAGCTGATCTGCCGGGCCTTCGCCGGGCAGCCCGGCGGGCTCACGCGCGACGACATTCTCGACAACATCACGCTCACCTGGCTGACCAACACGGGAGTCTCCGCCGCTCGCCTCTACTGGGAGAACAAGTTCTCCTTCCTCGGCGCCAAGGACGTCTCGGTGCCGGCCGCCGTGAGCGTCTTCCCGGACGAGCTCTACCAGGCGCCGCGGAGCTGGGCCGAGCAGGCGTATCCGAACCTCATCCACTACAACCAGCTCGACCGGGGCGGGCACTTCGCGGCCTGGGAGCAGCCGCAACTGCTGTGCGACGAGATCCGCACCGCCTTCCGGTCGCTGCGCTGATGGTGGTGTCGGAGCGGCTGCGCCTGCCCGCACTCGACGGGGCGACCGAGTGGCTCAACTCCGAGCCACTCGGTCCCGCCGAGCTGCGCGGGCGCCCCGTGGTGGTGAACTTCTGGACGCTGACCTGCATCAACTGGCTGCGCCAGGAGCCGTACGTCCGGGCGTGGTCGCAGGCCTACCGGGACGACGGGCTGGTCGTTCTCGGCGTACACACGCCGGAGTTCTCGTTCGAGCACGACGTCGACGGGGTGCGCCGGGCGGTGGCGGCGCGCGGGATCGACTACCCGGTCGCGGTCGACAACGACTACGGGGTGTGGAGCGCCTTCGACAACCACTACTGGCCGGCGCTCTACTTCGTCGACGCGGACGGCGTCATCCGCGACCACCATTTCGGCGAGGGCCGCTACGAGCGGTCGGAACGCGTCATCCAGCGGCTGCTCGGCGTCGACCGCGACCTCGTCCCCGTGGAAGGGCTCGGGGTGGAGGCCGACGCGGGCTGGGACCACCTGCGGACGCCCGAGACCTACCTCGGCTACGCCCGCTCCGAGCACTTCGCGTCACCGGACGACGCCACGTACGACGCACGCCGCGCCTACGAACTCCCCGCGAGCCTGCCCGCCGACCACTGGGCGCTCGGCGGCGAGTGGACGATCGGCTCGGAGAACGTGGCGCTCGACCGGGCCGGCGGCACCCTCGCCTTCCGGTTCCACGCGCGCGACGCGCACCTCGTGCTGTCGGCCGGAACGGGACAGCCGGTCCCCTTCCGCCTGCTCCTCGACGGCGCGCCTCCGGGCCCGTCACACGGTGTCGACGTCGACTCCAACGGCGACGGCGTGCTCCGGGAGGGCCGCCTGTACCAGCTCGTCCGGCAGCGGGACGAGGTTCGCGAACGCACCCTGGAGATCACGTTCCTCGAACCCGGCGCCGAGGCGTACGTGTTCACCTTCGGCTAGGGCTCGTTGATCTTGCTGGCCTGATCCGTCACCGCCGCCAGGAAGGTGGTCAGTGCGGGAGCCGGCGGGGTGTCCCGGGTGACGACGACCAGGCGGCGCCGGAGGGTGGTCTCGGCAACGTCACGGACAGCGAGAGCGGGATCGTCGGCCGGCAGGGTCAGTGCCGGGAGCAACGCGACGGCCGCCGCGACGCGGACGAGTTCGAGTTGCACGTCGGCGTCGCTGGAGCGGTGCCGGAGGTCGGGCTCGTAGCCGCCGAGGGACCGGCAGGTTCCGACCACCATGGCGTGATGGCCGGTCCCCTCGTCGGAGGTTGCCCAGACGTCGGATCGCAGCATGGCGACCGGGACCGGCTCCCCCGTTCCGGCGAGTGGATGCGCTGCCGGCAACACCACCTTCAGCGGTTCCTCGTGCAGGACCGCGAACCGTAGCCCCGCCGGCCGGGGCCGGGGGTGGCCGTCGTACTCGTCGCCGATCACCAGGTCGACCGCGCCCAGCCGCAGACCCGGCAGCGCCTGTTCGAGTTCGAGTTCGAAGATCTCCGCGCGCACCTGTGGGTGGTCGGCCATCATCCGGGCCACGGCGGGCACCAGCAGGCGGCGAGCCGCCGACTGCAGGCCACCGGCACGCACCGTGCCCCGGATGTCGCCGCTCAAGGCCGCCAGGTCCGCTTCCGCCGCCTCGGCCGCCGACAGCAGCACGCGCGCGTGCTGGGCCAACAGGTGCCCGGCGTCGGTGAGCCGCACGCCGCGCCCGGCCTTCTCGAACAACCGGGTACCGACCTCCCGCTCCAGGAGAGCCAACTGCTGCGAGACCGTCGACGGGCTGTAGCCCAGAGCGGTGGCGACCGCTCCCAGCTTGCCCCGCTCCTCGAACTCGCGGAGGAAGCGGAGACGGCGTAGATCCCAGGCGACCATGCGGAAATCCTAAAGAATCAGCTCCACCAATCATCGCTAGACCTGACCAGTCGGGTGGTCGATGCTCGACCGCATGGGTCCGGCACTGTGTCTCGTCTCCGCGGCGTGCTTCGGCGCGATGGCGATCTTCGGCAAGCTCGCGTACGACGCGGGGGTTTCACCGGGGGCTCTGCTGCTGGTGCGCTTCAGCCTGGCCGCCGCGCTCCTGGGGACGGTCCTGCTCCTGCGTCCGGGTCTACGACGAGCAGAACCACACCGAGGTGCTCCGGCCGGTCCGGCGGCGGCCGGGTTCGGCCGGGTGCTGGCCACCGCCCTCGGATTGGGCGCGATCGGGTACGCGGCTCAGGCGAGCCTGTTCTTCTCGGCTCTGCAGCTGATGGATGCCTCGCTGTTGTCCCTGATCCTCTACACCTACCCGGTCCTGGTCACCGTGGCGGCGGTTCTGCTGGGCCGGGACCGGCTGACCAAGGGGCGGTCCGCCGCGCTGCTGGCCGCGTCGGGCGGAACCCTGCTGGTGCTGCTCGGCGCCGGTGGAGTGAGCTTCCACAGGCTCGGGGCGCTGCTGGCCTTCGGTGCCGCGATCACCTACACCGGCTACATCCTCGTGGCCGACACCGTCGTGCACCGGCTGCCGCCCCTGGTGCTGTCCGCGCTGGTGATGACCGGCGCCGCCGGCACCCTCGGCGTACGCGCCGTCCTCACCGGCGGGGTCGACCTCGGCTTCCGGTTGCCGGGATGGTTCTGGCTGGCCTGCATCGCCGTGGTCTCCACCGTCCTGGCGATGATCACCTTCTTCGCCGGCCTGAAGCGGACCGGCCCGTCGACCGCCGCCATCCTGTCGACCTTCGAACCGGTGGTCACCACCGCACTGGCCGCGCTCACCCTCGGCGAATCCCTGAGCCCCGTCCAGCTCGTCGGCGGGGCCCTGGTGCTGTCGTCCGTCGCTGTCCTCCAGGTCCGCCCGACCCGACTACGGAAGCAGGACCAGGAGGCGCCGGCTCCGGCGCGCGACGACTCCGGCGAGCCGGCGGCGGTGGCGTCGTGACCCGATCTAGCCTCCCCGGATGGGGAAGCAGCCCGCGAAGGCCACGTTCGACTTCGAGCAGTACGCGCGTCGGGTGAGCGGAGGGCCCTGCTTCGTCTGCGCCTTCATCGCCGGCGAACCCGACTACCGCCACCATCTCGTCTACGCGAACGACGACACCGTCGCCTTCCTCGCCCGCCACCCCACGCTGCTCGGTTACTGCCTCGTCGCGCCGAAGCGTCACCTGGAGAGCTGGGTGCACGACATGGAGCAGCCTGAGTTCCTCCGCTTCCAGGGCATCGTGCACGCGGTCGCGCGTGCCATCGCGGCGACACTGCCGACCGAGCGGATGTACGCCATGAGCCTCGGCAGCCAGCAGGGAAACGCCCACCTGCACTGGCACCTCGCACCGCTGCCCCCAGGGGTGCCCTACCAACAGCAGCAGTTCCACGCGGTGATGGCGGAGAACGGTGTCCTGGGGGTCGACGACAACAGCCAGGCAGCCCTCGCCCGGGCCATCCGCAGCCGCATCCAGGTCTGACTGCGTCGTGGGCGCGCGTCGCCTGTCTCGAGGTCGGTAGCTACCGGTCCCTCGCCTTCCTGACCAGGACAACGATCCCGTACAGGACGCCAGCGGCAACGCCACCGATCAGGGCACCCCCAAGAGCGCCCCCGGTGCGGGAGCCAGCAGCGATCGAGTCCAGTGCGATGGAGGTGAATGTCATGGGCGGCAGGCTACTCGAGAAGATCGTTGTTGGTGGCCCCCGCCGAGCCGGCCGACCCGCCCCGCCCCGCGTGACGACAACAGGAGCGTCCACTTCGTTCGCGACGTGCGGTCGCACGCGATAAACCCGGTGACGTCGGTGGTCACCCCCACGAAAATGGCCGACTGGAAGAGGTCGAGGTCATCGTCGCCCATGACGAACGCGCGACCCTGCGCGTCGGCGACGTCTTCCTGAAGATCGATGCTGATCAGACGCGCACCGACGTCGAGGTCGAGGCGATGGCGATGGCGCCGATCCCGACTCCGGACGTCCTGTGGCGGAAGCCGCCCGTACTCGCCCTCGCCGCCCTCCCCGGCACGGCACTCGGCCGCCTCGGCGAGCCGTCGACCGCGTCGCCGGCGGCGTGGGCCGCGGCGGGTGCCGCCGCACGGGTGCTGCACGACGCGCCGCTGCCGCCGTGGCCCGGTCGGAGCCTCGACGAGTTGGCCGCGCACCTCGACCGCGAATGCGAGTTGCTCGTCACGAACGGCGTCCTTCCCGCCGACCTGGTCACGCGCAACCGCCGGGTTGCCGAGGCTGCGCTCCGGCCGTGGACACCGGTGTTCACGCACGGCGACCTGCAGGTCAGCCACGTGTTCGTCGACGGTGACGAGATCACCGGCGTGATCGACTGGTCCGAGGCGAGCCAGGGCGACGCCCTGTTCGACCTCGCCATTTTGACGCTCGGACACGAGGAGCACCTCGGCGACGTCGTCGCCGGCTACGGCGCCGACGTCGACCTCGACGTGATCCGCGCGTGGTGGTCGTTGCGAAGCCTGCTGGCGGTCCGCTGGCTGGTCGAGCACGGGTTCGACCCGTCCTCGCCAGGCTGCGAGGTCGACGTGCTGAGATCCGGGATGTAGGGGTCGTGTCCCTGCTGACGGGGCTGGGCGTTGCCCACCTGCAGTCAACGCTGGTGCCGCTAATGCGGACCGTGTGAGGTGGCGTCCAGGAGGGAGAAGCCGATGCCGCGTGCGGACTCCACCGAGACGGTGGCGTTTGCGTCGTGGAGCTCCCAGCTGACCTGTTGCCGCTGCTGATCGACCACCAGCCGGCCCAGGGCCACTACGCGCGGGCCCGGCCCGTCTGTGGAGCCGCTTCCGTCGGGTCAACCAGCTAGTTGGTGCCTTGAACATTCGGTCGTCGTAGTTTCGAACCTGCGACCTCCCGCTTGTAAGTTCTGTGCACTCCGTCCGGCAGGGGGAAGGACATGGACCAAGGCACCCGCGACGAGTTGCTCCGCCGCTTGGCTGAGGCAGTCGGGTCCGTCACGGTCGCACATCCGACGCGGGTTGCCATCGACGGACCGCCAGCCGCAGGCAAGACGACGCTCGCCGACGAACTGGCCGTGGCCTTGCGCATCCAGGGCCGCGACGTCATCCGCGCGACGATCGACGATTTCCTCTTCCCACGGGCGCAGCGCTATCCGCGCGGCGAGTACTCGGCCGAGGGCTGCTACTTCGACACCCACGACTACGACGCGCTGAACCGGGTTCTGCTCGATCCGCTCGGCCCAGGCGGAGATCGACGCTTCCAACACGCGGTGTACGACCGCACCGCGGATACGGCCCTGTCGCCGCCGGTCATGACTGTCCCCGCCGACGCCGTGCTGGTATTCGACGGCGTCTTCCTCATGCGCCCGGAACTGATTGATCGGTGGGATCTGCGCATCTTCGTGTCGACCGCGCTCGAGAAGACTGTGGATCGTGCCGTGATCCGAGAGCGCCGGGTGTCATCTCGGGCCGAAGTCGAACGGCGCTGGCGCGAGCGTTACATCCCCTCCCAACAGCTCTACTTCGCTACGGTCCGCCCGACCGATCACGTCAACATCATCGTGCACAACGACGAGCCTCAGCAGCCGGTCTGGGAGACCCAGACACGCTGACCGCCTCAGTTCGCCATGAGCGGACGTCTCGCGTTCCTCGCCTACCAACTCGCGGTCCAGCTGTACCAGGCACCGCCGAGGTGCTTGAAGACCGGGGACTCGAAGTCGGGGGTTTTCAGGTCCGGAGTTGGGCCTTGAGGCAGGTAGGCAAACCCGGCGTCGTCGATCAGGTATCCGTTCGCATCGTGGAACACGACTCCGCCGGGCACCGGGTAAGCCGCAGTGATGCGGTACGCGCCAATCCTCGACGGCACCGGGACGCTGGACCACTCACCGCTCACGGGGCTTGTCGTAGGCAAGGTGGCGACCACCTGCTCGAACGCACCACGGCTCATCGCCCAGCGGGCCTGCAGCGGCGCTCCCGCGACGAGCAGCGCCAGCACGAACACGACGATCATCGGAGCCGGCAGGACCCCCAGGACCACTGCCGCCGTACCCCGAACATCACCACCCAGGCAGCCCAGGCCGCACCGGCCAGACAGAGCACGGGAACCGCGCCGAGCACCAGGAAGAAGGAGAAGCCGGGAACGCTGAAGGCCCAGAGCAAACATGCCGCAGCAATCGACACCACGATGTGCAGGGCCCACCATGGGGAGAGCAGACATGTCGCAGCAATCGACACCAGGGTGTGCGGGGCCCACCATCGGGCGCGCGGTGTCAAGGGCTCGACGGGCGGAACCCCGTCGATCGGCGGCGTCTGCGCTCCCAACGGGCTTGTCGCTCGGCATAGGCACGCCGCGCATCCGCCAGACTGACCGGCCGTTCGGCGTAGGCACGCCGTGCATCCGTCAGACTGAGCGAACCGTTGGGGCCGCCCCGCACCGTGTCAGCGTCTTCGTCATCCTGCCCGTCGTCCTCCCAGCCGCAGGCGAAGCAAATCTCGAACTGACCTCGCCCCTCGAGCGTCGGGTGCCGGCAGCAGGGACATGCGTACGGTTCGCCACCCGCTTCAGCCACTACAGATCGCTGGTTCAACGCCTCGATGTACTGCTCAAACCACCTGGTGCGGCGCGCGAGTTCTTCTGCGGACGGCCCCTCCTGCTTACCGGCATGCTCGTCCATCCTCTGTACCTCTCGTTGTCGATCCAGTTGAAGTATCGAGCTCAGAGCGTCCTGCCGCTGCCCGACTGGACCTGGCTGTGCTAATAGACCATCAGGAGCGCCAGCGACGGGAGCGAGACCGGCTCGCCGAGGTCTGGCACGCTCACGGCCTGGTCTTCCCGTCCGAGGTTGGCACCCCGATGGAGCCGCGCAATCTCAACCGCCACTTCGCGGCGCTGTGGGCGAAGGCCGGCTGCCCCGACGTCCGGCTGCACGACCTGCGACACCCGGTCGTGTCGCTGCTGATGGAGCTGGGCGTTCCGCCGCACATCGTCCAGGCCATCGCCCGGCACGCCGATCTGAAGGCTCCGGCCCGCGCGGTCGCCCTCAGCTCCCGTATCCCGGCAACCAAGGCAACGAGTCAACCTCGGTCGTTCTCCCCTGCAAGACCATCGTGAACAGTTCCATCATCCCGGCCCGCGAGTAGCCATCCATGTACAGCGGGCCGCGGACCTCGTAGTGGTCCTCCCAGATCACAAGCCCTCGGCTTCCCGCGAACACCGACACGCTGTACCCAGCCTCGTTATCGCTGATCCACACGTCAGGATGCTCCGGGTCATCATCCTCTAGCTCATCCAGCAGGTCCGCGAGCTGGTCAACCGACGAAACGTCCTCGCCGCTTCCCCAACGATGCTGGATGGAGCAGCGAACTCCACTCGGAGCGTCAGCCATGGAAGCAATACTCGCCTACGCCGAGAGCGCCCCCACCCTCGGCGCCTACCCGCGCGACCTACCTTGCGTCGGACTCAGACGTTGAAGCGGAACTTAGAGCCCCGGCGCACCCACCTGCGATGACAGCGGGCGACACCTGCTCATACGGCGTCTCGGTCTGCCATGGTTGGACGCTGGTTGACAATGTTTCACGCTGTCTTGTACCCCCGATGTGCCCCATCGCTATGCATCAGCTCGTGTGGCTCGACCAGTCCCAGCCGGCTTCATAGCTCGGCCACGCTCGCCATGAAAATCACGGGACACCACCGCAGCTGGGGGCGATGGTAGGCGGTGTGGAACTTGCACTCCCCTGTCCGTGCTGCGGCTACCGGACGATGAAAGGAGCGCCAGGCAGTTATGACATCTGCCCGGTCTGCTGACTGTCGTCCGCTTCACCGCGGTACGGCGGGTCCTGGACCGCGTCCGGAACGATCTGGGCGATCAGCGCCTCGCCCACCAGATCGCAGAGGTCCTTCGGCGTCGCCGCCGGTTCTCCGCATCCGGTGAGCAGGCCGGCAGCGAGCATCAGCCCGCAGAGCCCCGCAAATCGTCGAATAAGTGATCTTCTCATCGACGAGCGACGGTAACAGCTCGTGTCGACTTAGCCGACAGGGAAGATCTGTCCGGTCTCGGGACCTGCGTGACACATCGGTATCAGGACCTGCGTGACACTCCGCCGAGTGTTGGTGGAGATCAGCGCGACGGAGCAGCTGTATCAGGCGGTTCTGGATGTCCGTGCCGGATCGACGGTGCGGCCTGCTCGACCGGCCGCCCGGCGCCGATCCGGTGCCGCAATACCAGCAGGGCGATCGATAACACGAGCAGAGCCCCGGACCCACACAGCACAACGAAGTACAACACCGGGCCACCGAACCGATGGCCCGGGCCGCTGAACAGCAGCGCAGCGAGAGTGCATGCGGTCGAGACCAGCATCATCCAAGGCCACCACCGGGGCTGCCGTTGCAGCTCCTGCAGCACTCGTTCTCGGATCACATCCACCCCGCTCATCGAAAGCCGTCACGGCGCATCCGCCCTCGATTGTGCAACAGGTCAACGTCAGCCCCCGGCGCTGAGTTGACGGACCGGACCACCACGCGGCCATCGACTACCCTCACGTCCACGAGCTTTCTAGCCGGGTGTGTCACCCACGTCCCGAGACCGATGTGTCACGGACGTCCTGAGACCCGGCACGCCAGCAGCCGGCCTGTCGTACTCCGCTTCATGCGTTACACGGTGACTCCAGTTGATGGGTTACACGGGCCTTGAGCATGCCGGATACGGACCGTGTTGCTGACCGTCCACGACGGCTGGTGTGCCAGCCATCCGCTTCCGCCGATTTACAGGGCGTCGAACCGGTACCTGCCGACGTTCTGGGCTGGGTAAGGTGCGCCGGGTGAACATGCGGGTCGACGAATCATGGCGGCGTATTACCAGCTGGTTGACGCAACACGCGCCGGTGACCGCGGCGGCGATTCGCCCACCGGCAGCCGCTGCGGAGGTCCGTCGTACCGAGGAGGCGGTCGGACATGCGTTGCCGGCAGACCTGCTCGCGTGGTGGGGGCTGATGGACGGCGTCGCCGATGCCGACTACCGGGGCGGGTTCCCGATCCCCACCTTTTACATGCCGTTGCCGGTGGTCGGCGTGCGCGAGCGGTTCGCCGAACTCTCGCGGTACTCCAACCAGGACTGTTGCAGTCCGGGCGGGGCGCATGCCACCGTGGCCGGGCAACGGTTGTTCGGGTTCTGCACCGCCACTGTCCCGATCTGCTGGTCTCTGGGCGGCGGCATGCTCATGGTCGACCTGCGCGATGGTCCGCGCCACGGCCGCATCACGGAGTGGCATGCGGACGAGGGGTACTTCGAGACCGGCTGGGCCGAAACGGCGGCGATGCTCGACGACGTCGCCGACCAGCTCGGCGACCCGTCGCGGACCGAGATTGTCGAGGATGGCAGGCTCCAATGGACCTGACGGTCTGGCCCGACGGATCTTCATTCAACATCTGCTAATGCCGCTGACCGGGCGTCTTGACCGGCATCGGGGATGGCTGCCCCAGCGAGAGGCGGCTCGCCAGTTACGCACTGTGACAGCCGAGCCCGGAGAGAGGCGCCAACTGTCAGCCTTTAAGTGAAGCTGATGTGTAACGGATCAACTGGAGCCCGACACGCCGGCAGCCGGCCTGTCGGGTCTCAGGACGCCCGTGACAGATCAGTCTCAGGACTGGGTGACAGGGGCGATTACCAGGACCTGCGTGAGCGCTGGTGTCACCTCGGCAGAAGCTCGACGGTATCCCGCAACGCGATACGACCAGGGCCTTCGACTGTTGCCCACACGCCGAGCGTCATGTCGTTGTGCTCAGCAACAGTCCTCAAGAGCTGTCCGTGCTCGGGGAGGTCCTCTTGGGCAAGGTCGATCATGACGCATCGGGTAAGCCGTTGGCGTGGTCGCAACACGACCTCCGATCCGATACGGATGGCTCGGTCGAGCCATCCGTCTTCAACGAAGTCGTCCCCGGGTACGTCGATGAGTAGGTTGGCCCGGAACCGCGCCGGGTCAACCGGCTCCCCGAGGAGATCATGAAGTCGTCGCAGGGCTGCCGTGCTGATCAGGCTTACCGGCCCGTCGTCATGGTGCATGACCTCTGCCTCGCGCTCGATGGTGACGCGACGAGCGAGCACATCGGTGACCGCCTCGTGTCCGGCCGGCTCATCGGCACCGAAGCGGCGTCCGTCGGGCAATTCAACGACCGGCACCGGGTTACCGAAGTGCCCGCGGAGCATGAACAGACCCGGCATCCGGCGGAAGCGACGGGTGTTCTTTCCGCTGCCCAGCTTCCCGTCTGCGTCCCGCACCGCCCACAACCGGTCTCCAACCAGTCCCCGCGGCTCGACTTCCACGGTCGTCAACTGCTCACCGAGCAGCGACTTGATCGGATACCTGCGGATCTCCGCTACCTGCATCGGCCTCACTTTAGATCACCGAACCGAGCATGATCGTCTAGCCGCACCCGTCACGAAGGTCCCGAGACCACGGCCTGGTCTTCCCTTCCGAGGTCGGCACCCCGATGGAGCCGCGCAATCTGAACCGTCACTTCGCGGCGCTTCGGGAAGCGGCCGGCTGCCCGGACGTCCGGCTACACGACCTACGGCACACGGTCGTGTCCCTGCTGCTGGAGCTGGGTGTCCCGCCGCATGTCGTCCAGGCCATCGCCCATGGCCGCTACTGCTGTCACCGTCCCGGGGAGTGATCTTCTCGGGGCGGTTTCCGCTGGTGGTTGGTGGTGGGCGCGGCAGGTTTCGAACCTGCGACCCCTCGCTTGTAAGGCGAGTGCTCTCCCACTGAGCTACGCGCCCGGAACGCCCGTACGGCGGGCCGGAGCGGCAAGCTTACCTGCCGGCCTCCGGCCCGGTCGAACGACGTGCCCGGGTGGGATCAGGCGGCGACGGCCTCGGCGAGGGCCTTGCGCCAGCCCTGCTGGTCCCGCGCCTCGCCGGGCATGTTCATCTCGGCGAACCGGACCACGCCGGCCTTGTCGATGACGAAGGTGCCCCGGTTGGCGATGCCCGCGACGTCGTTGAAGACGCCGTACGCCTGGGCCACCGCCCCGTGCGGCCAGAAGTCGGCCAGCAGCGGGAACTGGTAGCCCTCCCGGTCGGCCCAGATCTTGTGGGCGTAGACCGAGTCGACGCTGACCGTCAGCACCTGGACGTCGTCGTTGACGTACTCGTTGAGGTTGTCCCGCACCTCGCACAGCTCGCCCTGGCAGATGCCGGTGAAGGCGAGCGGGTAGAAGACCAGCAGCACGGTGCGCCGGCCCCGGAAGTCGGCGAGCCGGACCTCCTGGTTGTTCTGGTCCTTGAGCACGAAGTCCGGCGCCTCGGCGCCAACCTCGATGGGCATGCGAGCTCCTTGGATCGGGTCTGGAGATGATCAGCCTGCCACACCCGGCGGCGCCGGCCGCCAGGTGCGGACCCGTCCTACTTCTTGCTCTTCGACCCGCGCCGGAGCACGAGGCGGGCGCCGCTCCAGTCGCGGCCCGCGTTGATCGTGGAGGTCTGCTGGAGGCCGGCGGTCTGCGCGCTCTCCGCGACCTCGCTCGGCTCGACGTGACCGTCGCGGCCGGCCTTGGGCGTCAGGAGCCAGACCACGCCGTTGTCGGCCAGCGGTCCGAGGGCGTCGACGAGGAGCTCGAAGAGGTCACCGTCGCCGTCGCGGTACCAGACGAGAACCGAGTCGACCACCTCGTCGGTGTCCTCGTCGACCAGGTCTCCACAGCGGTCGGTCAGGGCGTCCCGGAGATCCTGGTCGACGTCGTCGTCGTAGCCCATCTCCATGACGACCATCCCCGGCTCGATCCCGAACCGGTCCGCCAGGCTGCGTACCCCGTCGGCGGCCTGACCAGCGGTCGCGCTCACTGTCGCGTGCCTCCTCATCTCATCCCTGCTCGTGGCGTCGTCCGACGCCGTCGCGCCCAGTCCACACAGTTGTGGCTCCGCGCGCAAGTGGCGCACCGGGTGGAACGGAATTTACCGTGCCAGCAGCGTACGGGCACCCTGGGTAATGGCTTCCTCGGAGACCAGAACCTGACGGGCTGCCGGACCTAATGGTACAAACGAGTCAAGTCCGGCCACGCGGCGCGCCGTGCCGACGTATCCGGCGTCGACCAGGGCGGCGATCACGCCCTCGCCCACCCCGCCCGAGCGGCGGGTCTCGTCGACGACCAGCACCCGCCCGGTGGCCGAGGCCTCCCGGATGATGTCCGCCACCGGCAGCGGGGCCAGCCAGCGCAGGTCCACCACCCGGCTGCCGACCCCCTCGTCGGCCAGCGTGGCCGCCGCCCGCAGCGACATCCGCACGCCGTTGCCGAAGGTGATGATGGTGAGGTCCTCGGCCGAGCCGACCCCGTACACCCGGGCGCGGCCGATCGGCACGTGGCGGGTGGCCCAGGCGCCGGGCTCGGCGTACTCGGCCAGCCACTCGCCGTCGCCGTCGGTGTAGAGGTCGCGGGTGTGGTAGAGCGCGATCGGCTCCAGGAAGACGCTGACCGCGCCGTCCACCGCGGCGGCGGCCAGGCAGGTACGCAGCATCGGCGCGGCGTCGTCCGGGCGGGCCGGCACCGCGATGACCAGCCCCGGCACGTCGCGGAGCACGGCCACCGAGTTGTCGTTGTGGAAGTGCCCGCCGAACCCCTCCTGGTACGCCAGCCCGGCCACCCGGACCACCATCGGGTTGCGGAACGCCCCCCGGGAGAAGAACCGCATGGTCGCCGCCTCGCCCCGGATCTGGTCCTCGGCGTTGTGCAGGTACGCCAGGTACTGGATCTCCGGCACCGGCAGCATCCCGGCCACGCCCGCGCCGAGCGCCAGCCCGAGGATCGAGGTCTCGTCGAGCAGGGTGTCGAACACCCGCGCCGCCCCGAATTTGTCCCGCAGCCCCTTGGTCACCCCGTACACCCCGCCCTTGGCGGCCACGTCCTCGCCGAAGACGGCCATCCCGGGGTGGTCGAGCATCCCGTCGGCCAGAGCCGCGTTGATGCTCTGCGCCAGGGTGAGCGGCCCGGCCGACTCCGGCGGCCTGCCGCCGAACGCCTCGGTCCGGGCGCCGGCGTCCGGGCCGGCCGCCCGGGTCGCCGCCTCGGCGATCGACCGGGAGATGCGGACCGGCCGGCGCGGGGCCAGTTCGGCCACCACGTCGACCGGGGAGGCCAGCTTCGGCTCGTCGAGCACCTCCTCGGCGAGCCGGCGGATCTGCCAGCCGCGCTCCTCGTACCGGGCCAGCAGTTCCTCGCCGGTGGCGTAGCCGGCCTCGACCAGCCGCCGGGCGGTGGCCAGCAGCGGGTCCCGCGACACGTCCGCGGCGATCTCGGCCGGGCTCCGGTACGCGGTCTCCGCGTCGGCGCCCGCGTGTCCCATCAGCCGCACGGTGCTGAGGTGCAGCACGGCGGGCCGCCGGTGCCGGCGCACCCAGGCCGCCGCCTCCGTCGCCACCCGGTACGCCTCGGCCACGTCGGTGCCGTCCGCGGCGAAGTAGCGGATGCCCGGCCGGGCCCGCAGGGTCGCGGCCACCCAGCCCCGCGGTGAGCGCACGCTGATGCCGAGCCCGTTGTCCTCGCAGACGAACAGGACCGGGATGCGCAGCCCGGTGTGGTCGTACCAGCCGGCGGTGTTGAACGCCGCCGTGGCGGTGGCGTGGTTGACCGAGGCGTCACCGAACGAGCAGACCACGATGGCGTCCGGCGGCCAGGGCGCGCCGTCGCCGTCGGCCCGCCGGCCGTTGCGGCGCAGCCGCTCCAGCGCGAGGCCCATGCCGACCGCCCGGGGCAGGTGCGAGGCGATGGTGGAGGTGGTCGGGACCACCGCGAGGTCGGCCCGGCCGAAGACCTTGTGCCGGCCACCGGCGATCGGCTCGGCGGCGGAGGCGACCATCCCGCGCAGCACGTCGCGCGCCGCGGCCGCGTAGGCGTCGTCGGGGTCGGGCAGGGGCAGGTCGGGTACGCCGGTCGTCGCCGCGCCGGCGGCGTCCACGGCCACTCCGGCGCCGGTCGGCAGGCTGGCCGCCTCGACCTCGGCACCGGTCCGGACGGACCCACCCGGCACCCCGCCGGCGTCGACCGGTGGCGCCTCCGTCGGACCGTCGATCGGCATCGGCGTCGCCGCACCGGACCCGTCCCCCGCGTCCGCACCCGATCCGCCGTCGGACCGATCCGCGCCGGGGTCGGAGGGGCCTGCGCCGGGGTCCGACGGGGCCGTTCCCGGGTCGGACGGGTCCTCGCCTGGCTCCGACGAGGCCGTCCCAGGGTCCGACGGGTCCGCGTCGGCCCCGGTCACCTGCTCGGAGTCCGGCACCACGGCGTCGGCGGTGCGGCCCGCGTCCGCACCGTCGTCGTCTGGGGTGCGCGGTTCGGGAATGAGGGCGGCGGGATCGTCGGAGTCGGGGACCGCCGCGCCGGCCGGGAAGGCGCCCGCCGCCTGGGCGGCGCGCAGGCAGTAGAAGGCCCCGGAGCGGTAGTGCAGCAGGGCGGGGTCGGTCGGCCGCAGCGCGGCGGCCACCGCGGCGTTGCCCTCGTGGCCGGCGGACCCGATCGTGTAGTACCCCTCGCCGAAGCTGCGCAGCCAGCGCGCGGCCAGGTCGAGCAGCCGGCTGGTCAGTTGGGCGTCGAACAGGGCCAGCGCCTGCGCCCCGGTCAGCGGCTCGCCGCCGGGCAGCGGTTCACCCAGGTCACGCCGCTGGGCGGGGGCGCCGAGCGCGGTCAGGGCCGCCCGGAACCGGTCGTCGAGATCTTGCGGGGTGGTCACGTCGGACAGCATTACCGACCGAGGCCCACCTCGCCCAGTCGGACAGGTTCCGCCCGGCCGGGGTCAGGACTCCCCGCACTCCTCCGGGCAGCCGCCGTCGGAGACCTTCCAGACCAGCTCACGCAGGGTGGCCAGCTCTCCGGTGGTGAGCCCGCCGAGGAGTCGGGAGTCCGACATCACCCGCCGGACCCGCTCCCGGACCCGCCGGCCCTCCGCGGTCACCAGCAGCGTCTTCTGCCGCCGGTCGGCCGGGTCGACCCGGCGCTCCACGAGCCCCGCCTGCTCCAGCTTGTCGACCAGCGCGGTGACGTTGGAACGGTCGCAGCGCAACTGCTCGGCCAGGTCGCGGGCGGGCAGCGGGCGGTCGGGGTCCAGCTCGTCCAGGGCGCGGGCGGCCGCCGGGGTGAGCCCCAGGGCGGCGATCTCCTCGTCCTGGTAGTGCCGCATGGCCGAGGCGATGTGCATGATCCGACGCACGGCGTCCCCGGCCACGCCGGAGCGGTCGCCGGCGTCGGCGCCGGCGGTGGGGACGGTGGGTTGCGCCATGTCCCACATCGTACGTGCGGAGCTCACACACCTCGGGTCACGGCCGTGCGCCGACGACCTCGCTCGGGACCGGCCGGGTGTCCGGCGCCGGGCGGGTGGCCCGCCGGGCGGCGACGGCGCCGGCCAGCAGCAGGCCGGCGGTCAGGAGCGCCGGGGGCAGGGCGAGTGCCGGGCCGTGGTGACCGGTCGCGGCCAGGGCGAGGTGCAGGCCGCCGACCAGGGTCACCCCCAGCACGGCCGCGAGCAGCGTGCCGGTGGAGACCGCCGCGGAGAGCGCCGCGGCCACGCCGGCCGGCACGACGCCGGTGAGCCGGGTGACCAGCGGGCTGAACGCCGCCGCGTGCGCCGCCCCGCCGGCCACCAGCAGCGCGCTGCCCGCCGGCCATGGCCAGCCCGTGGCGGAGAGGCCGGCCGACGCCACCACGACCGCCGCCAGCACCGGCGGGCCGGCGACCGGCAGCACCGCCCGGACCCGCTCCGGCAGCCGCGACACCGCCAGGCCGCACAGGGCGAAACCCGAGGCGTACGGAAGGAAGGCCAGTCCGGCCGCCAGCGCGGTGAAGCCCAGCCCGTCCTGGAGCCGCAGGGTGAGCACGAACAGGAAGCCCGCGTAGCAGCCCATCACCACGCAGCAGGCGAGCAGCCCGGCCGGCACCCCGGGGTGGCGCAGCACCGTCACGTCCAGCAGCGGAGCCGCGTCGCGGCGGGCGCGCCGGGCCTCGTACCGGAGGAAGCGCAGCAGCCCGGCGGCCCCGGCGGCGACCGCGGCGGCCCGGATCCACCCGGGCCAGCCGAGGTCCCCGCCGAGCACCAGCGGCAGCACCAGGGTGAGCATCGCGGCGGCGAGGAGCAGCACGCCCGGCAGGTCCAGCGGCTCGCGGCGGGGTGGAGCGGCCGGCAGGCCGGCGAACACCCGCCGCCCGGCGAGCTGGAGCACCACACCGACCGGCACGTTGACCAGGAACGCGGCCCGCCAGGTCAGGCCGCCCAGGTCGAGGGTGACCAGCAGCCCGCCGAGGACCTGGCCGGCGGCCACGCCGAGGGCCAGCACCATCGAGTACGCCCCGATCGCCCGCGCCCGGACCGCGCCCGGGACCGCCGCCTGGATCAGCGACAGCACCTGCGGCACCATCAGCGCGCCGGCCGCGCCCTGGGCCACCCGGGCCAGCACCAGCGCGACCGGCCCCGGGGCGAGACCGCAGGCCAGCGAGGCGAGGGTGAACCCGGCCAGGCCGAGCAGGAAGATCCGCGGGTAGCCGTGCCGGGCGCCGAGCCGGGCCCCGACCACCACCAGCACGGCGAAGGTGAGGGTGTAGCCGGCCAGCACGAGCTGCTGCACGGCCGGCGGGCCGGCCAGGTCGGCGCGGATCGCGGGCGCGGCGACCGCCGCGATCGAGGTGTCCATGGAGGCCATCGCCTGCCCGGTGAGCAGGACGGTGAGCAGGGCGGCGGTCCGGCGGGTCGACTCGGTCACGGCGACCAGCCTGTCGGCCGGGGCGGCCGGCGGTCTTGTCGATCCTTGCGGCACGGTCCTGTCGCCCGGCCCGCCTACGCTGACCGGCATGCGTACCGCCACGCCGCTGCTGGCGCACCCCGACTTCCGGATCAGCGTGGTGCGGTGCCGGGACGACCACACCGGCTGGTCCGCGCCCGAGCCGGCCACGGATCACGGCGTGGTGCTGACCCGGCGGGGCGGCTTCCGCCGGGCCGGGCGCGGCGGCGCCGAGTTCGTCGAGCCGACCGTGGCCTACCTGACCGTGCCGGGTGAGGAGGAGCGCTTCGCCCACCCGGCGGGCGGGGACGACTGCACCTCGGTGCACCTGTCGGAGCGGCTGTGGCGCGAGCTGTTCGCGGACCGGCCGGTGCCGGCCACGGTGCACGTCGACGCCCGGGTGGACCTGGCCCACCGGCTGCTCCTGCGGGCCGGGGCCGATCCCGACCACGCGGCGGCCGAGCGGCTGGTCCGGCTGGTCGGCGCGGCCACCGGGCCGGCGGCGGGCGACAGCGGGCGAGACCACCGGCTGGTCGAGCGGGCCCGGGCCGCCCTGCACGACGGTGCTCCCGAGGCCGCCGGGCTGCTGCCGCTGGCCCGGGCGCTCGGGGTCTCGCCCTACCGGCTCAGCCGGGAGTTCCAGGCCCGGGTCGGCGTGCCGCTGACCCGCTACCGCAACCGGCTGCGGGTCGGGCGGCTCCTCGACCGGCTCGAGGAGGGCGCGGAGAGCCTGGCCGGCCTCGCCGTCGAGCTGGGCTTCGCCGACCAGGCCCACCTGACCCGCACGGTCCGCGCCCAGCTGGGCCACACCCCCGGCCGGCTGCGCCGGCTGCTCGGCTGAGCCGGCGCGGGGTTTCCGCCGGCGGCCGCTGTTCGGCAAGAAGTGCCGTCCGCGGTCGCCTGTCGGCCACCTGGCGGACATCGACGGTCGCGAGGCTGCCCGGAGTCGAGGAACCGGACTCCGGGGAGGAAACCGATGGCACTGTCCCGACGTACCATCCTGCTCAGCGGCGCGGCGCTCGGCGCCGCCGGCGCGGTGACCGGGCTGCCGACGGCGGCCGGCGCGGCGGCGGCCGGCCCGCTGCGTAGCGACCCGTTCACCCTCGGGGTGGCCTCCGGCGACCCGGACCACGAGGGCTTCGTGCTCTGGACCCGGCTGGCGCCCGAACCGCTCGCCGAGGACGGCCTGGGCGGGATGCCCTCCCGGGTGGTGCCGGTGCAGTGGGAGCTGGCCGCCGACGAGAACTTCCGGCACGTGGTCCGCCGCGGCGCCGCGTTGGCCCGCCCGGAGTCGGCGCACAGCGTGCACGTCGAGCTGGACGGGCTGCTCCCCGGCCGGGAGTACTTCTACCGGTTCCGGGCCGAGCGGTGGATCTCCCCGGCCGGGCGCACCCGCACCGCGCCGGCGCCGTGGCACCTGCCGTCCGCGCTGGCCATGGGCTTCGTCTCCTGCTCGCAGTACGAGCACGGCTACTTCACGGCGTACCGCCGGCTCGCCGAGACCGAGCCGGAGCTGATCCTGCACCTCGGCGACTACCAGTACGAGTACGCGCCGGACACCTACACCGTGCCGGGCGGCAACCCGCGCGACCACGAGGGGCCGGAGACCCGGACGCTGGCCAACTACCGGCAGCGGCACGCCCAGTACAAGACCGACAGCGACCTCCAGGCCGCGCACGCGGTCGCCCCCTGGGTGGTGGTCTTCGACGACCACGAGGTGGAGAACAACTGGGCCGACGAGGTGCCCGAGGCGCCGGACCCGGACTTCCCGGCCCGGCGGGCGGCCGCGTTCCAGGCGTACTACGAGAACATGCCGCTGCGCCGGACCTCGATCCCGCGCGGCATCGACATGCAGCTCTACCGGCGGGTGCGCTGGGGCCGGCTGGCCACCTTCCACATGCTGGACACCCGGCAGTACCGGGACGACCAGGGCTGCGGCGACGGCTACAAGGACTGCGCGGCGGCGTACGACCCGGCCCGGTCGATCATCGGGGCCGAGCAGGAGGCGTGGCTGCTGGACGGGTTCCGCCGCTCCGAGGCCCGCTGGGACATCCTCGGCCAGCAGGTCTTCTTCGCTCAGCGGGACAACAACTCCGGCCCGCTCACGGTGACCAGCATGGACGCCTGGGACGGGTACGTCGCCTCCCGGGACCGGATCACCCGGGGCTGGGTGGCCGCCGGGGTGCGCAACCCCGTGGTGCTCACCGGCGACGTGCACGCCCACTGGGCCAGCGACCTGAAGCTGGACTACGCCGACCCGACCTCCCGCACGGTCGGCAGCGAGCTGGTCTGCTCCTCGATCACCTCCGGCGGCGACGGCGCGGACTCGGCCACCGGCTCCCACCCGTGGCTGGCGTTCAACCCGCACCTGCGGTTCCAGAACAACCTGCGCGGCTACGTCCGCACCACGATCACCCCGGGTCAGCTCGCCGCGAACTTCGACGTGCTGCCGTACGTGAGCCGGCCGGACGCGCCCGCGCACACCCGGGCCACCTTCGTCATCGAGGACCGGGTGCCGGGCCTGAACCTGACGTACGACCGGCCGCCGGCCGCCGCCCGGAGCCTGTCGCCGGAGGCGGCGGCCGACCTGGGCCGGCAGACCGTGGAGTCGGAGACCGTCCGCCCCTGACCCGGGGCGGTACGCGGGTGGCCGCCCGGACCGGGCGGCCACCCCCCGGCTCAGCCGGGCAGGAAGGAGAAGCGGACCTGCCGGTCGGGGTTGTCGCCGTTGGTGTCGACCAGGCAGAGCGACTGCCAGGTGCCGAGCTGGAGCCGCCCGCCGAGCACCGGCAGGGTGGCGTACGGGGGGACGAAGGCGGGCAGCACGTGGTCCCGGCCGTGCCCGGCCGAGCCGTGCCGGTGCCGCCAGCGGTCGTCGGCGGGGAGCAGGTCGTCGAGCGCCCGCAGCAGGTCGTCGTCCGAGCCGGAGCCGGTCTCGATGATCGCCAGGCCGGCGGTGGCGTGCGGCACGAAGACGTGCAGCAGGCCGTCGCCCTGGCCGGCGACGAACCGCTCGGCCTCGCTGGTGATGTCCCGGACGGTCGGCCGGGACCCGGTCTGGACGGTGATCACCTCACTACGCATACGGCGCATTCTGCCGCAACGACTCAGGAACCGCCCCCGCCACCGCCACAGTCCCCGCCACCGCTCCCGGCGTCGCCGCCGCAGTCGTAGGACGGCAGGTCCGCGCCGCCGCTCTCCGGCTGCGGCGGCGTGTAGGGAAACAGCACGGCCGGGCCGCCGTCGGCCTGGTGACCGGCGGCGGACCGGCGACGGTCCCGGATCGTCTCGACGCCCACCAGCACGAGCACGACGCCGACGGCGACGCCGAGCAGCGGACCCGGGCCCCAGTCCGGGGAGAGGGCGATCTCGCGCGCCAGGATCGCGCCGGAGACCGCCACGACGATCGCGCCGACGGCCGCCAGCACGCCACCCACCAAGACCGGCCGTCCCCGCATGGCGGCAGGGTAGCCGGGCGGGGCCAACCCGGCGTGGCCCAGCACATGGGGCCGTCGCACAAAGTTACCGGCGAGTACCTGTGTTCAGCGTCGCGTCTGGGGGAGGGAGACGTGACGACGAGCGCCACCAGGGGGCAGGATGGCGCTAGAGACCTATCCCACACAGAACCGAGGGAACGCCTGTGGCTACGGAACGCAAGCGCCCGGTGATCACCGCTGGTCTGCCGAGCCAGCTTCCGGACATCGACCCTGAAGAGACCAGCGAATGGGTCGAGTCGCTTGACGGTGTCATCGACGAGCGCGGAACCAAGCGCGCCCGCTACGTCATGCTGCGCCTGCTCGAGCGGGCCCGCGAGCGCCAGGTCGGGGTGCCGTCGCTGACGACCACCGACTACATCAACACCATCCCGCCGGAGCGCGAACCCTGGTTCCCGGGTGACGAGCACATCGAGCGGCGGCTCCGGGCCTACATCCGGTGGAACGCCGCCATGCTGGTGCACCGGGCGCAGCGCCCGGAGATCGGCGTGGGTGGCCACATCTCCACCTTCGCCAGCTCCGCGTCCCTCTACGAGGTGGGCTTCAACCACTTCTTCCGGGGCAAGGACCACCCGGGTGGCGGCGACCACATCTTCTACCAGGGCCACGCCTCCCCCGGCATGTACGCGCGGGCCTTCCTCGAGGGGCGGCTCAGCACCGACCAGCTCGACGGCTTCCGGCAGGAGCTGTCGCACCCGGGTGGCGCGCTGCCGTCGTACCCGCACCCGCGGCTGATGCCGGACTTCTGGGAGTTCCCCACCGTGTCGATGGGCCTCGGCCCGATGAACGCGATCTACCAGGCCCGGTTCAACCGCTACCTGCACCACCGGGGCATCAAGGACACCTCCCAGCAGCACGTCTGGGCGTTCCTCGGCGACGGCGAGATGGACGAGGTGGAGTCGCTCGGCGCGATCGGCGTGGCCGCCCGCGAGGAGCTGGACAACCTCACCTTCGTGATCAACTGCAACCTGCAGCGGCTGGACGGCCCGGTGCGGGGCAACGGCAAGGTCATGCAGGAGCTGGAGGCGTTCTTCCGGGGCGCCGGCTGGAACGTCATCAAGGTGGTCTGGGGCCGGGAGTGGGACCCGCTGCTCGCCGCGGACACCGACGGCGCCCTGGTCAACCTCATGAACACCACGCCCGACGGTGACTACCAGACCTACAAGGCGGAGTCCGGGGCGTACGTCCGGGAGCACTTCTTCGGCCGCGACCCGCGGACCCGCAAGATGGTCGAGCACCTGAGCGACGACGAGATCTGGAACCTCAAGCGGGGTGGCCACGACTACCGGAAGCTCTACGCGGCCTACAAGGCGGCCATGGAGCACACCGGCCAGCCGACGGTGATCCTGGCCAAGACCATCAAGGGCTGGACGCTGGGCTCGCACTTCGAGGCCCGCAACGCCACCCACCAGATGAAGAAGCTGACGCTGGAGGACCTCAAGCTCTTCCGCGACCGGCTCTACCTGGACATCCCGGACAAGCAGCTGGAGGACAACCCGTACCTCCCGCCGTACTTCCACCCGGGCGAGAAGTCCGACGAGATCGAATACCTGCACGAGCGGCGCAAGCAGCTCGGCGGCTACCTGCCGACCCGCCGGGCCACCGGTAAGACGCTGCAGATCCCGGGCGCCGAGCGCTTCTCCGACGTCAAGCGCGGCTCGGGCAAGCAGAAGGTGGCCACCACCATGGCCTTCGTCCGCCTACTCAAGGACCTGATGAAGGACAAGGAGTTCGGCAAGCGCTGGGTGCCGATCATCCCGGACGAGGCCCGCACCTTCGGCATGGACTCGCTCTTCCCGACGGCGAAGATCTACTCGCCGCACGGCCAGCGGTACACCTCGGTGGACCGGGAGCTGTTCCTGTCCTACAAGGAGGCCACCACCGGCCAGATCCTGCACGAGGGGATCAACGAGGCCGGCTCGGTCGCCTCGTTCACCGCGGCCGGCACGTCCTACGCCACGCACGGCGAGCCGATGATCCCGCTCTACATCTTCTACTCGATGTTCGGGTTCCAGCGGACCGGCGACGGGCTCTGGGCCGCGGCGGACCAGATGGCGCGGGGCTTCCTGCTCGGCGCGACCGCCGGCCGGACCACGCTCAACGGTGAGGGCCTGCAGCACGAGGACGGCCACTCGCTGCTGCTCGCCGCCACCAACCCGGCGGTGGCCGCCTACGACCCGGCGTTCGCCTTCGAGATCTCGCACATCATGGAGAACGGCCTGCACCGGATGTACGGCGAGGCGCAGGAGAACATCTTCTACTACCTCACCGTCTACAACGAGCCGATCTTCCAGCCGGCCGAGCCGGAGGGCGTGGACGTCGAGGGCATCGTCAAGGGCATCTACCGCTACTCGCCGGCCCCGCAGGTCGACGGGGACGCGCCGAAGGCGAACATCCTCGCCTCCGGCACGGGCATGCAGTGGGCGCTCAAGGCGCAGAAGCTGCTCGCCGAGGACTGGGGCGTGGCCGCCGACGTCTGGTCGGTGACCTCCTGGACCGAGCTGCGCCGGGACGCGGTGGAGTGCGAGGAGCACAACCTGCTCAACCCGGGTGGCGAGCAGCGGGTGCCGTACATCCAGCGGAAGCTCGCCGACGCCGACGGGCCGAAGGTCGCGGTCAGCGACTGGATGCGCGCGGTGCCGGACCTGATCGCCCGCTGGGTGCCCGGCAACTACACCTCGCTCGGCACCGACGGCTTCGGCATGTCGGACACCCGGCACGCGCTGCGCCGGCACTTCCACGTCGACGCCGAGTCGGTCGCGGTCGCCACGCTGCGCCAGCTCGCCGTGCGCGGCGCCGTACCGGCCCACGTGCCGGCCGAGGCCGCCAAGAAGTACGCGCTGGACGACGTCAACGCCGCCCCGGTCGGGGAGACCGGCGGCGACAGCTGACCCATCCGGTACGACAGGGGCCCGGCGCGCGCAGCGCCGGGCCCCTTCGCCGTCTTCCGCCGGCAACTCACGCCGGCGCGCGGGCCGGGGTCAGGGCGGCGACGAAGGGCTCGACGGCGGCGCGCCAGCCGGCCGGGTTGTCGTAGTGCAGGACGTGCCCGGCGTCGGGGACCAGCGCGAAGCGGCCGTCGGGCAGCAACGCGGCCATCTCCCGCTGCCGGTCGACCGGCTGGTCGCTCTGCGCCCCGGCGACCACCAGCGCCGGGCACCGCACGGCGGCGAGTTCGGGTCGGTGGTCGCGGTCCGCCCAGTGCGCCAGGGAGGCGAGCAGGTGCTCGGGACGGGCCAGCGGTCGCCACCCGTCCGCGGCGCCGGCCATCACCTCCACGAAGGACTCCCCCTCGGTCCGCCGCTGCGCCCCGAACCAGTCCCGCACGTCCGCCAGGGTCGGGAAGGGCACCGGCCAGTCGGCCAGCCAGCGTCGCCACCGGTCGACCAGGTCGGGCGGGGTCACCGGGTTGATGTCGGCGATCACCACGCCCCGGACCAGATCCGGCCGGGCGCCGGCGAGCTGCCAGGCGGTGAGTCCGCCCATCGAGTGGCCGACCACCAGCGCCGGCGCCAGGTCGAGCGCCTCGATCACGGCGACCGCGTCCCCGACGTACGCCGGGCGGTCGTACGGGCCGTCGGGCTTGTCGCTGTGGCCGTGCCCGCGCGCGTCGTAGCCGACGACCCGGCCGTGGCGGGTGAGCCAGCGGGCGGTGGCCGTCCAGTTCGCCGCACGTCCGGTGAGCCCGTGCAGCAGCAGGATGCCCGGCCCGTCGCCCCCGAAGTCGACCACGTTGAGCCCGGTCCCGGCCTGTCCCTCGACCCGCATGCGTCCCTCCATACCTCGAATCGATGTACACCGTATCGAGGCATGGCGGCGCCGGGCAAGGCAGAATGCGAAGGGTGCTGGAGTTGTCGATCCTGGGATTCCTGGGCGAGGGACCGCTGCACGGCTACGAGCTGAAGGCCCGGATCGCGCGGCTCGCCGGCTACGCCCGGCCGGTCAGCGACGGCAGCCTCTACCCGGCGATCAACCGGCTGGAGCGGGCCGGACTGGTCAGCCGGCAACGGGAGCCGGGCGCCGCCGCGGCACCCCGGCACACCCTCTCGCTCACCGACGCCGGACGGGCGGAGCTGCTGCGGCGGCTGCGCGAGCCGGCCGAGCTGGATGTCACGGACCAGAACCGGTTCTTCACGCTGCTGGCCTTCCTCGGCCAGCTCGACGACCGGGCCGCGCAGGCCACGGTGCTCGAACGCCGGCTGTCCTTCCTCGACCAGCCGGCCAGCTTCTTCGCCACCGGCGACCGGCCGCAGCGGGCCGCCGAGCAGGCCGACCCCTTCCGGCGCGGCATGCTGGTGATGGCCCGGGAGATCAGCCGGGCCGAGCGGACCTGGCTCCGGGCCACGATCGCGGAGCTGCGGGCGGGCTGAGCGCCGGAGAGGTGACGATGATCCGGCGTCCCTGGCGGGGACGCCGGACCATCACCATCGCGGGCGACGCCGGGACGGGCTCGGTCAGCCGACGGCGGCCAGGTCGGTGAGCCGGGCCAGCGAGTCCTCCAGATCGGCGCCGACCCGGCGCAGGCCGAGCCGGAGCAGGGCGGCCTTGACCGGCCCGGCGGGCCACCGTACGACGATGAGCCGCACGACCGTCCCGCCCTCCTCCTCGTCCGGGGTCAGCTGTACGTAGATCTCGGTGCGCGCCTCGGCCCGGGCGCCGGCGCCCCGGGCCCGTTCGCGCCAACCGATCAGGGTCGGCTCCTGGTAGGCGATCACCTCGGCCTCGTGCGCGGCGCCGCGCCCGGCCTGGACCAGTTGTCGCCGGCCGAACCCCTCTCCGGAGAGGACCTCGGCCGCGCGGACGCCCGCCAGCCAGGCCGGCAACTGCTCGGCCCGCTGCACCACGTCCCAGACCGTTTCCACCGGCGCCATCACGTGCGCACTGCGCTCCACGAGGATCATGTCTATCTTTCCCCCACTTAAAACACATCCGCGATATTCGGCACTCTATGTGTAAATCGGACTTAAGCGGACGGCTTTGGAAAAGACACGCCGAAAACCCTTGCCTAGCTGCGGATTCAGGGCCTATGGCGCGACGGCCGCCCGGGCCCTAGAGTCGCGAGCACGCTTCGCGTTTCTGGGAGGGCGAATGACGAGCGCGCCGATGCCCGAGTTCCCCGCCGGCTTCCGGTGGGGGGTGTCCACCTCCGCGTACCAGATCGAGGGGGCGGTCACGGCCGACGGCCGGGGACCGTCCATCTGGGACACCTTCGCCCACTCCCCCGGCCGGATCGTCGACGGCAGCACCGGCGACGAGGCGTGCGACCACTACCAGCGGTACGCCGAGGACGTCGGGCTGCTGGCCGGGCTGGGGGTCTCGGCCTACCGGTTCTCCATCGCCTGGCCCCGGGTCCAGCCCACCGGCGCGGGCCCGGCGAACGCCGCCGGGCTGGACTTCTACGACCGGCTGGTGGACGCCCTGCTCGCCGCCGGCGTGGACCCGGTCGCCACCCTCTTCCACTGGGACCTGCCCCAGGCCCTGGAGGACGCCGGCGGCTGGCTGAACCGGGACACCGCCCACCGCTTCGCCGAGTACGCCGACCTGGTCGCCGCCCGCCTCGGCGACCGGGTGAAGCTCTGGATCACCCTCAACGAGCCGTTCATCCACATGAGCCTCGGGCACGGCATGGGCGTGCACGCCCCCGGCCGGATGCTGCTCTTCGACGCCTTCCCGGTGGCCCACCACCAGCTCCTCGGGCACGGCCTCGCGGTCTCCGCGCTGCGCGCCCGCAGCACCAGCCCGGTGGCCATCGCCAACAACTACTCCCCGGTGCGGCTGGCCGGGGAGACCGACGCCGACCGGGCCGCCGGGGCGGCGTACGACGCGCTGCACAACCGGCTCTTCACCGACCCGCTGCTCGGCCGGGGCTACCCGGAGGAGCCGGGCTTCGACCCGGCCGTGGTCCGCACCGGCGACCTCGACGTGATCGCCGCCCCGATCGACGTGCTCGGGGTGAACTACTACAACCCGACCGGCATCCGCGCCCCCGCCGAGGCGGACTCGCCGCTGCCGTTCGAGATCGTGCCGCTGGAGGGCTATCCGCGCACCGCCTTCGACTGGCCGGTGGCCCCGGACGGGCTGCGCGAGCTGCTCCTCCAGCTACACCACCGGTACGGCGACGCGCTCCCGCCGATCCAGATCACCGAGAGCGGCTGCGCGTACGACGACGTGCCGGACGCCGACGGCCGGGTGGCCGATCCGGACCGGATCGCGTACCTGGACGGGCACCTGCGCGCGGTGCGCGAGGCGATGGCCGCCGGGGCACCGGTGACCGGGTACTTCGCCTGGTCGCTGCTGGACAACTGGGAGTGGGCCGAGGGCTTCACCAAGCGCTTCGGCCTGGTGCACGTCGACTACCCCACCCAGCGGCGCACCCCGAAGTCGTCGTACGCCTGGTTCCGGGACCTGGTGAGCCGGCGGTGACCACCGTCAACCCGACGCCGGCCTCGCTGCCGGCGGCGCTCGCCGAGCCGACCGTGCCGGTGCGGCGGAGCTGGATCGCGCTGATCTTCGCGGCCAACCTGGGCGTCTGGATGGCCTTCTTCACCCCGATCCAGGTGCTGCTGCCGCAGCAGGTGGAACGGATCGCGCCGGCCGACAAGGAGGCCATGCTGGCGGTGGTCACCGGCCTCGGCGCGCTCGCCGCCGTGCTGGCGAACCCGCTCGCGGGGGCGCTGTCCGACCGGACCTCGCTGCGGCTGGCGAACCGGCACCTCGGCCGCCGGCACGTCTGGACCGCCACGGGCGCCGTGGTCGGCGCGTTCGCCCTGGTGGTGCTGGCCCGGCAGGACAGCATCGCCGGAGTGGCCGTCGCCTGGGTCGCCGCCCAGGTCTGCTTCAACGCCATGCTGGCCAGCCTCACCGCCGCCATCCCGGACCGGGTGCCGGTGGCGCAGCGCGGCGGCGTCTCCGGCTGGGTGGGCATCCCGCAGGCGCTCGGCCTGGTGGTCGGCGCGGTGCTGGTCACCGCCGTGGTCACCGGCAACGCCGCCGGCTACGCCGCGATCGCGCTCGCGGTGCTGCTGCTGTCCCTGCCGTTCGCGCTGCTCACCCAGGACGACCCGCTGCCCCGGGAGCACCGGTCGCCGCTGCGGGCGCGGGCGCTGCTCGCCTCGATGTGGATCAGCCCGCGCCGGCACCCCGACTTCGCCTGGGCCTGGTTCACCCGGTTCCTGGTGCAGACCGGCAACGCGCTGGGCACGCTCTACCTGCTCTACTTCCTCACCGACGGGGTGCGGGTGGCCGACCCTGAGGGCGCCCTGCTGGTGCTGATCCTGCTCTACACGCTCGGCATGATGCTCACCGCCGTGGTGGCCGGGCGGCTCTCCGACCGGTCGGGCCGGCGCAAGGTCTTCGTGATCGTCTCCGGGCTGATCATGGCGGTGGCGGCGGTGCTGCTGGCGGTGGCCCCGACCTGGCCCATGGCGATCGTCGCCGCGCTGCTGCTCGGCGCCGGCTACGGGGTCTACCTGGCGGTGGACGCCGCGCTGATCACCCAGGTGCTGCCGGCCGCCACCGACCGGGCCAAGGACCTCGGCGTGATCAACATCGCCAACTCGGCGCCGCAGGTGCTCGGCCCGGCGCTCTCCGCCCCGATCGTGGTCCACCTGGGCGGCTACCCCACCCTGTACGCGGTCACCGCGGCGGTCACCCTCGTCGGCAGCGTCCTCGTCCTGAAGATCAAGGCGGTGCCCTGAACCGGCCCCCTGCCGGAAAGCGGTCGCGGCCCGCCGTAGGCTGGGGGACGTGACGGTACGTGTACGCTTCGCCCCCTCCCCGACCGGAATGTTCCACGTCGGCGGCGCCCGCTCGGCCCTGCAGAACTGGATCTACGCCAAGCAGCAGGGCGGGGTGTTCGTTCTCCGCATCGAGGACACCGACGCGGCCCGCAACAAGCCCGAGTGGACCGAGGGCATCCTCTCGGCGCTCGACTGGATCGGCATCGCGCGGGGCAGCTACGAGGGCCCGTACTTCCAGTCCTCGTACGCGGGCGAGCACCGGGCGGCCGCCCAGCGGCTCTACGACGCCGGCCGGGCGTACTACTGCGACTGCACCCGCGAGGACGTCCAGGCTCGCACCGGCTCCCAGTACCAGGGCTATGACGGTTACCACCGCGACAAGGGCCTCGGCCCCGGCGAGGGCCGGGCGCTGCGCTTCCGCACCCCCGACGAGGGCGAGACCGTGGTGGTCGACCTGATCCGCGGCGAGCCGACCTTCGAGAACAAGCTGATCGAGGACTTCGTCATCGCCCGCGGCGACGGCTCGCCGGTCTTCCTGCTGGCCAACGTCGTCGACGACATGACCATGGGGATCACCCATGTGATCCGCGCCGAGGAGCACCTGCCCAACACCCCGAAGCAGCAGCTGCTCTGGGACGCGCTCGGGGTCAAGCCGCCGGTCTGGGCGCACGTGCCGGTGGTGGTCAACGAGAAGCGGCAGAAGCTCTCCAAGCGGCGGGACAAGGTCGCCCTGGAGGCGTACCGGGACGAGGGCTACCTCGCCGAGGCGATGCGCAACTACCTGATGCTGCTCGGCTGGGCCCCCTCCGGCGACCGGGAGATCGTGCCCTGGTCGGTGATCGAGGAGGAGTTCCGGCTGGAGGAGGTCAACCCCTCCCCGGCGTTCTTCGACGAGAAGAAGCTGCGCGCGTTCAACGGCGACTACATCCGGGCGCTGCCGGTCGAGGACTTCATCACCGAGTGCCAGCCCTGGCTGACCGGCACCGGCACCATCGCCCCACCGCCGTGGCAGCCGGAGGAGTTCGACCCCGCCGCGTTCGCCGCGGTGGCGCCGCTCGCGCAGACCCGGATCGCGGTGCTCAGCGAGATCGTGCCGAACGTCGACTTCCTCTTCCTGGCCGACCCGCTGATCGACGAGGCGGCCTGGGCCAAGGCGATGAAGGAGGGCGCGGCCGACCTCCTCGACGCGGCGATCGCCGCGTTCGAGGCGCTGGAGTCCTGGGACGCCGAGTCGCTGAAGTCCACCCTGGAGGCGGTCGGCGCGGAGCGCGGCCTCAAGCTGGGCAAGGCGCAGGCGCCGGTCCGCGTCGCGGTCACCGGCCGGACCGTCGGCCTGCCACTCTTCGAGTCGCTGGAGGTGCTCGGCCGCGACCGCACCCTGACCCGGCTGCGGGCCGCCCGCGTGCGCCTGTTCTGACCCCGGATCGACAGGGGCCCGCCGGTCGTCCGGCGGGCCCCTGTCGCGTACGCGGGGTCAACCGCCGGCGGACCGGCGGCGCAGCAGCAGGCCGCCGCCCAGTGCGACCAGCACCACGGCGGCGCCGGCGGCCCACAGCCAGCCCGTACCCCCGTCGGAGTCCACCTCGTCGGCGGCGGGCGGGGGACTCACCGCGGAGGTCGCGGGCGACGCCGGCGGGGTGCTCGGCGCGGCGGTGGTCGGGGTGGCGGTCGCCGACGGCGGCGCGGCGGCCGTGCCCCTGGTCAGGGTGAACCGGATCTCCCCGGTGACCGGATGGCCGTCTGCCGAGCCGACCCGGTAGGCCACGATGTAGAGCCCGGCCGCGCCCGGGGTGAACGGCACGCTCACCCGGTTGCCGGCGAAGGTCGGCGCGCCGCCGGCGGCGGGCACGTTGTCCGGCCCGGTGATTGTGATCTTCGTCGTGGCGGGCGCCGGCGAGGCGAGGAACCGGAGCTCGACCCGCTTCGGCGCGGTGGCCACCCGCGCCCCGTTCTTCGGATCGCTGCCGGTCAACGAGTTGTGCGCGGCCGCCGGCACGGCCGGAAGCAGCACCGAGACCCCGGCCGCCACCCCGAGCACCACCAACCAGCCACGCGCCACACGGGCGACCCTGCCCCCCATGAACCCCTCCATCCGGGTACGATCCGGCCGCTGATCATCGGCCATTCTGTTGGTCGGTCCCAGATCGCAAATAGTTCCAAATACTCTTCCAGCGAGTGCAACCAAGCGCCGTTCTGCGGAGTCTTTGAGGTGGACGCCGGTCCGCGCCCGGCGGCCACCCCTCGGCCGATCCAGCGCGACCTGCAGCGGAAGCCACCCATCGAACGGGGCGAGGAGGCGGCGATGGTCCGAAAGGTGAGGCGGCTGCTGGCCGCCGTGGCCGGGGTGGTGGTGGCGACCGCGTGCTCGCTGGCCCTCGCCGGCGCGACGGCGGCGCAGGCGGCGCCCAAGCCCAAGCTCGCACCGGCTGGAGTGGACATCACCGGCCACCGGCTCGACCAGCCGCTGCAACTGCGCGCCGACACCCGGCCGGCCGAGGTGAACATGGTCGTCGACCAGGTCAAGTGGCTGGGGGTCAGCGGCCAGCAGCGCGGCCCGGCGGCCAAGGACCTCGGTCCGAAATACACGGTCGTGGTGCTCTACGCGGGCAAGGCGACGAAGACCTACGACCTCTACCCGCTCGCCAAGGGTGGCCCCCGGGTCTACCGGCCGGCCAAGCAGCCCGACCTGAGCAAGACCCGGGCCGGCTGGTTCTTCGGCCGGCTCAACATGTCCGAGACGCTGCGCGCCGCGGGGGTGCCGCTGGAGCGGCAGTTCGACACGCTCAGCGGCGGCATCGGCGGCGGCGAGCGGGTCATCCCGGAGGAGGCGCTCGACCCGGTGCAGGACATCGACGAGGCGCTCGGCGAACTCCAGCGGCTGCTGCTGCTCAACGTCGGGGTGATGGTGGTCATCACCGCGGGGCTCGCCGGCATCGCGCTGCTGGTGCGCCGCCGCACCCGCTGAACCCCGCGGGCTCAGACCTCCAGCACCACCTTGCCCCGGACGTGTCCCGCCGCCACCAGGCGCTGCGCCTCGGCCGCCTCGTCCAGCGGGAACGTCCGGGCCACGTGCACCGTGAGCCGGCCGGCGTCGACCAGCCCGGCCAGCACGCTCAGGTCGGCCGTGGACGGCTTGACGAAGACGTAGCTGCCGCCGAGCCGGGTGACGTGCTCCGGGTCGGCCGTGGAGATCAGCCGCGCCGGCCGGGCGAGCAGCTCGGCGGAGACGTCCAGCGCGTCGCCGCCGAACAGGTCCAGCGCCACGTCCACCCCGTCGGGCGCGACCGCGCGGACCCGGTCCAGCAGGCCGTCGCCGTAGCTGACCGGCTCCGCGCCCAGCGACCGGACGAAGTCGTGGTTGGCCTCGCTCGCCGTGCCGATCACCCGGCCGGCGCCGAGCGCCTTGGCCAGCTGCACCGCCAGGTGCCCGACCCCGCCGGACGCGCCGTGCACCAGCACCGTGTCGCCCGCGCCGGTGCGGGCCAGCTGCAACGCCTGGTAGGCGGTGAGCCCGGCCAGCGGCAGCCCGCCCGCCTCGGCCCAGGACGCCTGCACCGGCTTGTCGGCCAGGCACCGCTCCGGGGCCGGCACCAGCTCCGCGTACGTGCCGTGCTGCACGTCGTCGCGCCGGACGTAGCCGATCACCTCGTCACCGACGGCGAACCCGGCCACCGCCGGGCCGACCGCCTCGACCACCCCGGCCGCGTCCCAGCCCGGCACCAGCGGGAAGTGGCTCGGCAGCAGGGCGGCCAGGGCTCCCTCGCGGACCTTCCCGTCGACCGGGTTCACCCCGGCGGTCCGCACCCGGACCAGGACCGTGTCCGGCCCCACCGGCGGGGTGGGCAACTCGCGCAGGGTGAGCCGGTCGACAGGGCCGTACGCGTCGATCGCGATCGCCTTCACCCGGCCCACGCTAGCCGCCGGACGGCGACCGCGGGGTCAGCACCAGCGGCGCGGGGGTCTCTCCCGACGCACCGCGCGCCTGCGCGGCCGCACCGGACCGTGCCGGTGGGCACCCGCCCAACCGGGCAGGTCGCTGCGGCAGCCCTGAGCCGGCTCCGCCTCGGGCCCGGCCGGGGTCACCGGCTCGGCGGCCCGCTGGCGGGGCACGGGCGGCTCCTCGTCCGCCCGCTCGGGCGTCCAGCCGGCGGCCGGCTCGGCCGGATGGGTCAGACCCGTCCGCCGCGGGTGCTTGGCGGGCGCCGGCTGCTCGTGGTGGCCCGGCCGGCAGGGCTCGCCCTGGGCGCAGCCGTGCTCGGCCTCCCCCTGCGCCATCCCGGTCTCCTCACGTTCGCCATCGCCCGTCGGGCGGTCGCCCCGACGTGCCCTGACACCGTACTGGCCGGGCCCGACGGGGTGTTCAGCGCGTACCCGTGGAGATCGTCCGGGGCCGGAACGGGTCAGGCCGGGCGGGCGGCGTCCAGGTCGGCGCGGGTGAGCAGGGCGCGCAGCGCGATGCCGTGCCCGGCCAACGCCTCCCCGCCGCCCTCGCCCCGGTCGATCACGCAGAGCGCGTGCTCGATCGTGGCGCCCAGCTCGCGGAGCTGGGCGGTGGAGATCACCACCTGACCGCCCGAGGTCACCACGTCCTCGACCACCAGCACCCGCCGCCCGGCGACGTCCGCGCCCTCCGCCAGCCGGGCCGTCCCGTACGCCTTGGCGGTCTTGCGGACGAAGGCGCAGGGCAGCCCGACGTGCCGGGCCAGCGCGGTGACCACCGGGATGCCGCCCATCTCCAGGCCGGCCAGCACCTCGGTGCCGGGCGGGACCAGCCCGGCCAGGCCGGCGGCGACCCGGTCCAGCAGCACGGGGTCGGACTCGAAGCGGTACTTGTCGAAGTACTCGCCGGCGATCCGGCCGGAGCGGAGCACGAACCGTCCGGTGAGTCGGCAGGTGGCGTCGATGTCGCGGGCGAGGTCGGCGAGGGCGCGCGGGGTGTCGGTCACGGGAGATCATTGTCGCCGGCCGCCGCCGTCGCCGGGCCGGCGGGCGGGCCTCGATGTGGAACCGCTGGTCAGGGCGTGTCAGGCTGGTGCGGTGAGCGCGAGGAGTGAGCCAGGGTTGCGAGCCCCGCAGTCGCGAGCCAAGGGGACGCCGTGAGCGCGAGGAGCGAGCCGGGGTTGCGAGCCCCGCAGTCGCGAGCCAAGGGGACGCGGTGAGCGAACCGGGCGGGACCGAACTGTCGGCGACGCTGCGCCGCATCGAGCGGGCGGCGGGCGCGCTGTCGACCGCCAGCGTGGCGCGGATGGACGAGACGCTGCCCTGGTTCCGGGAGCTGCCGGCCGACCAGCGCTCCTGGGTCATGCTGGTCGCCCAGGCCGGCGTCCGGTCCCTGGTGCAGTGGCTGCACCAGGGCGGTGGCGCGACCGACAGCACCCAGGAGGTGTCGGACGAGGTCTTCGCCGCCGCGCCGCAGGCGCTCGCGCGTTCGATCACCCTCCAGCAGACCGTGGCGCTGATCAAGGTGACCATCGAGGTGGTCGAGGAGCAGGTGTCGCATCTCGCCGTGAAGGGCGAGGAGCAGTTGCTGCGGGAGGCGGTGCTGCGGTTCTCCCGGGAGATCGCCTTCGCCGCCGCCCGGGTCTACGCCCGCGCCGCCGAGACCCGCGGCTCCTGGGACGCCCGGCTGCAGGCGCTGCTGGTGGACGCGCTGCTGCGCGGCGACTCGCCGGACGTGCTGGCCAGCCGCGCGGCGGCGCTGGGCTGGTCGGACGCGCCGCCGGTGGCGGTGGCGGTGGGCCGCTCCCCGGGCGGTGAGGTGGCCGCCGTGCTGCACACCGTCTACCGGCAGGCCCGCCGGATCGGGGTCGAGGTGATCGGCGGCGTGCACGGCGACCGGCTGGTCATCGTGCTGGGCGGGGCGGCCGACCCGGTGGCGGCCACGGAGAAGCTGCTCACCGCGTTCGGCGAGGGGCCGGTGGTGGTCGGTCCGGCCGTGCCCAGCCTGGACGAGGCGACCGACTCGGCGCGCGCCGCGCTGGCCGGCTTCCGGGCCGCGCCGGCCTGGCCGACCGCGCCCCGCCCGGTCTCCGCGGCCGACCTGCTGCCCGAGCGGGCCCTGGCCGGGGACGCCGAGGCCCGCCGGCGGCTGCGCCACGACGTGTACGCTCCCCTCGCCCGGGCCGGCGGCGAGTTGCTGGAGACGCTGGACGCCTTCTTCGCCGCCGGCGGCACGCTGGAGAGCGCGGCCCGCGCGCTCTTCGTGCACCCGAACACGGTGCGTTACCGGCTCAAGCGGGTCGCCGAGGTGGCCGGATTCTCGCCGCTCACGCCGCGCGACGCGTTCACCCTGCAGGTGGCGTTGACCGTCGGTCGGCTCGACCCGGTGGTCCCGGGGGTCGCACCGGTCCCGAGCCAGACAATGGGCTCAGGCACCGGCAAAACGCCACAGACAGGTGATGATCGGCGCCGATCTTTGTAGGTATCCTCCAAAGCTTCTAGTGCGGTTTGGTGCCGTGCGTTACAGCGCGACCCGCGAGTATCCGTCAGAGTCGTAGACGTGCTCGCCGTACTCTCACCCGGACAGGGTTCGCAGAAGCCCGGTTTCCTGACCCCCTGGCTCGAACTGCCCGACGCGGCGGCGCGTCTGCGCTCGTGGTCGGCGCTGGCCGGCGTCGACCTGCTCCACCTGGGCACCGAGGCGGACGCGGACGAGATCAAGGACACCGCCCGCACCCAGCCGCTGCTGGTCGCGGCCGCGCTGCTCGCCGGTGAGCACCTGCCGATGCAGGACGTCGCGGTGGTCGCCGGCCACAGCGTCGGCGAGCTGGGCGCCGCGGCCCTGGCCGGGGTGCTCCCCGCCGAGTCGGCCGTGACCCTCGCCGGCGTACGCGGCCGGGAGATGGCCGCCGCCTGCGCGCTGGAGCCGACCGGGATGGCCGCCGTGCTCGGCGGCGACCCGGACGAGGTGCTCGCCGCCCTGGCGACGCACGGGCTGCACCCGGCCAACCGCAACGGCGCCGGCCAGATCGTCGCCGCCGGCACGGTGACCGGCCTGGAGAAGCTCGCCGCCGAGCCGCCGGCCCGCGCCCGGGTGATCATGCTCAAGGTGGCCGGCGCCTTCCACACGCCGTACATGGCCCCGGCCGAGGCCGCGCTGGCCGATGTGGCCGCCGGCATCACCCCGGCCGACCCGGCCCGGATCCTGCTCTCCAACCTCGACGGCGGCGCGGTCGCGGAGGGCCGGGAGATGGTGCAGCGGCTGGTCCGCCAGGTGACCGCTCCGGTCCGCTGGGACCTGTGCATGCGCACGCTCGCCGACCTCGGCGTCACCGGCGTGATCGAGCTGCCGCCGGCCGGCACCCTGGCCGGCCTGGTCAAGCGCGAACTCAAGGGCGAGGGCGCGCCGGAGATCGTCACCCTGAACACCCCCGACGACCTGCCCGCGGCGCGGGACCTGATCACCCGGCACCGCGGCGGGCAGCAGGCATGAGCGCGAGGAACGAGCCGACGATGCGGGTCCCGCAGTCGCGAACGGAAGGTAATCACTGATGCCCGGCAGCCGGATCGTCGCGATGGGGCACTACCAGCCCTCCCGCGTGGTCACCAACGACGACCTCGCCCAGATGGTCGACACCAACGACGAGTGGATCCGGGACCGGGTCGGCATCGTCACCCGGCGGATCGCCGGGGACGAGACGGTGGCCGACATGGCCACCGCCGCCGCCGGCAAGGCGCTGGCCAACTCGGGGCTCACCGCCGCCGACATCGACCTCGTCGTGGTGGCCACCTGCACCTCGGTGGACCGCAGCCCGAACGTGGCCTGCCGGGTCGCGGCCAAGCTGGGCATCAGCGCCCCGGGCGCCTACGACATCAACACCGCCTGCTCCGGCTTCGCCTACGCGCTGGGCACGGTGGACCACGCCATCCGGGCCGGGGCGGCGCGCAACGCGATCGTCATCGGCGCCGAGAAGCTCTCCGACTTCACCGACTGGACCGACCGCTCGACGTGCATCATCTTCGGTGACGGCGCCGGCGCGGCGGTGGTCACCGCGACCGCCGAGGGCGAGCCGGCCGGGGTGGGCCCGGTGGTCTGGGGTTCGGTGCCGGAGAAGAGCGACGCGGTCCGGATCGAGGGCTGGCGGCCCTACATCGCGCAGGAGGGGCAGGCGGTCTTCCGCTGGGCCACCACCGCGCTGGCCCCGCTCGCGCTGCAGGCCTGCGAGCGGGCCGGGGTGGCCCCGTCGGAGCTGGCCGCGTTCGTGCCGCACCAGGCCAACGGCCGGATCATCGACGGCATCGCCAAGCGGCTCAACATCCCGGACGCGATCATCGCCAAGGACATCGTCGAGTCCGGCAACACCTCGGCGGCGAGCGTGCCGCTGGCCCTGTCGAAGCTGGTCGAGCGGCGCGAGGTGCCCTCCGGCGCCCCGGTGCTGCTGTTCGGCTTCGGCGGCGGCCTGACCTACGCCGGTCAGGTCGTCCGCTGCCCCTGAAGACCCCCTCCGGCGCGAGCGCGCCGAGGTGCGACGACCGGCGTCGCCGGCCGTCGAGTGAACCCCCGATGAGAGGAACCCACCGCAATGACCCGTGACGAGATCACCGCCGGCCTCGCCGAGATCCTCGAAGAGGTTGCCGGGGTGAACCCGGACGACGTGGCCGAGGGGAAGTCCTTCACCGACGACCTCGATGTCGACTCGCTCTCCATGGTGGAGGTCGTGGTGGCGGCCGAGGAGAAGTTCGGCGTCAAGATCCCGGACAACGAGGTGCAGAACCTCAAGACCGTCGGCGACGCCGTCAGCTACATCGAGGCGCAGTCCTGATCATGAGTCGCCCCGACGTCGTCGTCACCGGGCTCGGCGCGACGACCCCGCTCGGCGGGGACGTCGCGTCGACCTGGGACGCCATGCTCGCCGGCCGCTCCGGGGTGAGTGCGCTCACCCAGGAGTGGGCCGAGCAACTGCCCGTGCGGATCGCCGCGCAGCTCGCCGTCGACCCCTCGACGGTGCTCGACCGGGTCAAGATGCGCCGGCTGGACCGGTCCGAGGCGATCGCCATCGTGGCGGCGCAGCAGGCCTGGGCCGACGCCGGCCTGGCCGACTCCGGGCTCGACCCGGAGCGGCTGGCGGTCAGCGTCGGCTCCGGCATCGGCGGCGCCACCACCCTGCTCGCCCAGGACGACATCCTGGAGGCGTCCGGCCCGCGGCGGGTCTCCCCGCACACGGTGCCGATGCTGATGCCGAACGGCCCGGCCGCCTGGGTCGGGCTGGAACTCGGCGCCAAGGCCGGCGTGCACTCGGTGGCCAGCGCCTGCGCGACCGGCGCGGAGGCGATCGCGCTGGGCCTGGACATCATCCGCTCCGGCCGGGCCGACGTGGTGGTGGCCGGCGGCACCGAGGCGGTCATCCACCCCCTGCCGATCGCCGGCTTCGCCTCGATGCGGGCCATGTCGACCCGCAACGACGAGCCGGAGAAGGCGTCCCGCCCCTGGGACAAGGGCCGCGACGGCTTCGTGCTCGGTGAGGGCGCGGGCGTGGTGGTCCTGGAGCGCGCCGAGCACGCCGCCGCCCGCGGCGCCCGGGTCTACGCGCGCCTGGCCGGCGCCGGCATCACCTCGGACGCCTACGACATCGTGCAGCCGCACGCCGAGGGCGAGGGCGCGATCCGGGCCATCGCCAAGGCGGTCGCGGACGCGGACGTCGCGAAGACGGACATCCGGCACGTCAACGCGCACGCCACCTCGACCCCGGTCGGCGACATGCTGGAGATCGGCGCCCTGCGCAAGGCGGTGGGCGACCACCCGCTGCTGTCCGCCACCAAGTCGATGACCGGGCACCTGCTCGGCGCGGCCGGCGCGCTGGAGTCGATCGCCACCATCCTGGCCATCCGGGACGGCGTCGTACCGCCGACGATCAACCTGGACGACCCGGACGACGGCCTCACCCTGGAGGTGGCCGCGCACAAGGCACGCCACCTGGAGATCCCCGCGGCGCTGAACAACGCGTTCGGTTTCGGCGGGCACAACGTGGCCCTGGTCTTCACCCGGGCCTGAGCCCGGCGTACCCGATCCGGGCCCGCGTCCGCACAGGACGCGGGCCCGGACCTCATCTCAGCCCCGGTTGCGGGGATGCTGCCGGGCGGCGTAGCGGAAACCCTGTGCGCGCTCTCCCATGGCCGCCCACCCTGCCAGCGCCCGCGCCCGGCCCGCACCCGGATTTGCCGCCGGCCCGGTCCCGGCCGGTCGGGGCCGTTACGGTGAGGGCCGTCGAGCCGTCGAGGAGCAGCCGCCGTGGAAGCCACCGAGATCCGCAAGCTCGCCGCGCTGGAGGACACCCACTGGTGGTACCGGGAGCGGCGGGTCCTGCTGGGCCGGGCGCTGCGCCGGTTGGCCGCGGCCGGCACCCGTCCGGGCCGGGCGCTGGACATCGGCGCGGCCGGCGGCGGGAACACCCGGGTGCTGCGGGCGCACGGCTGGCGGCCCCTCGCCCTGGAGTACAGCGCGGAGGGCGCCGGGGTGGCCCGGGAGCGGGGCCTGGCCGTGATCCGGGCCGACGCGCGGCACCTGCCGGTCCCCTCGGCCGGCCTGGGCCTGGTGGTCGCCTTCGACATCCTGGAGCACTTCGACGAGGACCACCTCGCGGCGGCCGAGATGCGGCGGGCGCTGCGCCCCGGCGGGACGGCGCTGATCGCGGTGCCGGCCGACATGCGGCTCTGGTCGGCGCACGACGTGGCGGTCGGGCACGTCCGCCGCTACGACCGTGCCGGGCTGCGAGCCGTGGTGGAGAAGGCCGGCCTGGTGGTCGACGAGCTGTGGAGCTGGAACGTCGTGCTCCGTCCGGTCGCGGCCTGGCGGCGGCGCCGCTCCACCGGCAGCGACCTGGACGCGCCGCACCCGCTGGTCAACCTGGGGCTGCGCACGGTCGTCACGGCCGAGCGCTACCTGCCGGTGAAGGCGCTGCCCGGGGTGTCGCTGATGCTGCGCGCCCACCGACCGGCCTGACCGGGGCAGGCACCCCACCCCTCGGGGCTCATCAAGATCTACTAACATCCCTGGTCGCCGTGTGCCGACGGCACGGCAGACGCAGGAGGACGGGATGTCTCGACGTACCGTGACGGCCGCGCTGGCCGCGCTGGCCCTGGCCGGGATCGCCGGCTGCGGCGACGGGAAGCCGGCGGCGGCACCTTCCGCATCGGCGTCCGCGTCGCCGACGGCCTCGCCGGTGGTGGCGGGGCCGCCCTGGTACGACGAGGTCGCGCCGGTCGAGGCGGCCGGTGAGCTCGGCGGCAAGGCGAGCCCGTGCCCGATGGGAATCATCTTCTCGGTGCCGGCGAAGTGGCGGGCGGAGGCGGTGACGGCCGGCCGGGACGCCGCGATCGGCGACGCCGTGCCGGTGTGCGAGATCGACGCCAAGCCCGCCGGTCACCTCGGCTTCCTGCGCGTCTGGGACGCGGATGCGGGCCTCAGCCAGCAGTACACGATGGACAAGTTCCTCGACGCCAACGGCGACGTCACCGACCGGCAGTACCGGCGGACGAAGGCCGGCCCGCTCGACGCCTTCGAGGCGACCTGGGTGGGGCCGGACGGAACCCGGGAGCGGGCGCTCCTGGTGTCGACCATCTGGGGACGCTACCTGCTCACCCTCGGCGGGGCGGACGACGAGGAGCACCGGGCCATGCTGCCGGCGTACCAGTTGGCCAAGCGGACCGCGAAGAACAACCGGGAGTGAGCGGTCAGCGCAGCCGGTAGACGGCCGTCCTGGAGTTCTCGAAGCGCAGGTCGGCCAGCGTCCGCAGGGCCGGCGCCTCGGCACCGGCCTTCCGGTCCACCACCAGCCAGCGCACCCCGTACCGGTCGCGCAGGGCGGCCAGGCCGGCGGCCGTCGGGGCGGTGAAGGCGGTGTCGTTGGCGCGCTGCCGGTCGGCGTCCCAGAACGGCGCGTACGGGCCGTCCGGTCGGCCGACCATCCGGGGCGCGAACGCCCACCCCTCGACCAGCACCGACCGCTCGGCGTAGCCGCTGAGCCAGAACGACCGGGCGTCGCACCACCCGTCGACCACCTCCCGGCAGTGCACGTTGGTGGCGAGCACGTCGTCCGGGGCGCTGTGCGCCCGCACCCAGCGGGCCGCCTCGACCCGGGAGGCGGGCATCGCCACCACCGGGTACGCCCCGCCGTTCGGGTAGACCCGGGTCGCCGCGGCGTCCATGACCAGCCCCGGCGCCCCGGCGGTCAACAGGGCGGTGAGCAGCACCAGCCCACCCCGGCCGGCCAGCCCGGGCCAGCGCCCCACCAGGGCCGGCCAGCACAGGGCGGCCAGCACCGCCGGCACGGCCAGCACGGCGGCCCAGCGGAGCAGCGGCAGCACCGGGGCGTACGCGGGGACGGCCGGCGTGCTGACCGCGGAGTCGAGCTGCACCGCGGTGAGCAGCACGGCGAACCCGGCGACGCCCGCGCCGAGCAGCCACCGCCCCCGGGCGGAGAGGGCGGCGCGGTCGGCCACCTCGACCCAGCCCCAGGCGGAGAGCAGCACCCCGAAGGCGAAGCCGGTCCGGGTGAAGTACTGGTTGCTGCTGCCGGGATGCCCGACGAGCAGGTAGATCGCCGGGCCGGCGAGCGCCCCGCCGAGCAGGAACACCTGCACCGGCTCGGGCCGCCACCGGCGCAGCCGGAGCAGGGCCAGGGCGCCGGCCACCCGGAGCTGGAGGTTGAGCAGGAACGCCAGCACGACCAGCGCCCAGCACAGCGCGGTCACCCCGGCCGGCCGGCCGGCCGGCACGTACGGGCGCAGCCCGGAGAACGGGTCCAGGACCACCCCGTGGCTCTCGAAGGCGAACAGCACGGCGGTGGCGAAGAACTGCGCGGCCAGCGCCAGCCCGGCGGCGACCAGCACGCCCCGGGGCAGCCGGCGGCGGACCACCAGGGTCACCGCGGCGGTGAGCCCGAGCGCGGCCAGCGCCACCGGCAGCGTGCTGGCCTTCGCGCCGGTCGACGCGGCCAGGAAGAGGACCGCCAGCGCCCAGGCACCGCGGCCCAGCGCGGGCACGGTCACCCCGCGGGCCCGGCCGACGATCTCGCCGAGCACGGCGAGCAGCGGCAGCAGCAGCACCCAGCTGTAGGTCATCGACGGGCTGCCCCAGACGATGAAGGTGGCCTGGCTGCCGAAGAGCTGCCGCCAGCCGTTCTCGAAGCCGAACTCGCCCACGGTGAACAGCAGCGCGGCGGCCACCACCCCGGCGTACGGGCGGCCGGTGATCCGCCAGCCGACCACGGCGACCAGCACGGCGGCGAGCGCGCAGAGCGCCGGCACGGCGAGCCGGAACAGCACGGTGGGCAGGTCGACCCCGCTGACCAGGCTGGTGGCGGCCAGGTGGGCGAAGCCGAACCAGTGGTAGTGCAGCGGCTCCCCGGCGACCTGCGGCACCTCGGGCGGCACCTGGTGGGTGGCCGCCCCGGCGATGGAGAGCTGGAAGGCCAGGTCGATGTACTGGGCCTGCCCCTCGTCGGTGGGGAGCACCGGGTTGACGGCGAGGAACGAGCCGTACAGGTAGAGGGTGAAGCCGACCACCACCCCCGCGAGCGACCAGGCCCAACCCGCCGGGACGACGGTGGGGTGGCGGACCCGCCAGTGCCGCCGCAGCCGGGGCACGGCGGCGAACGGCACCACCACGGCGAGCGGCCAGAGCCGCAGCCAGCCGGGCAGCCCGACGGCGGTGAAGCCGGCCCAGGCGACCAGTTCCAGCACCAGGCCGACGGCCGCGCCCATGGCCAGGTCCTCGACCAGGGTGTGCGGCCGGCGGCGCAACGCACGGAACACCAGCGTGCCGGGGAGCAGCACGGCCAGCGCCGCGTACGCCGTCCAGCGGGCGATCGCTCCGGCCGGGGTGCCGGCGGTGAGCAGCACGGCGACCACGGCGGCGTACCCGGCGACGGCCGGGGCGAAGCGCAGGGCGGCCGGACGGCGGCGCGGGTCGACGGCCGCCGGGGCGGCGCCGGTGGCGAGGGCGGTCACCGCAGGCTGTCGGCCAGCTCGGCGGGGTCCGGGCGGACCGGATCGGCGGCGGCGCTGTCGCCGGCCACCACGTACGCGGGCCGGCCCTGCACAGCGGTGTAGATCCGGGCCACGTACTCGCCGAGCAGGCCCAGGCAGAGCAGCTGCACCGCGCCGAGGAAGAGGATCGCCACGTAGAGCGAGGGCCAGCCGCTGACCGTGGCGCCGGCGAACCAGGCCAGCACCGCCACCACCACGAGCACCCCGCAGACCGCCACGCCGACCAGGCCCAGCCAGGTGGCCACCCGCAGCGGGGCGGCGGAGAAGCTGGTGACGCTCTCGGCGGCCAGCCCGGCCATCCGGGACAGCGGGTACTTCGTCCGGCCGGCGGCGCGTTCCTGCCGCTCGTAGGTCACCTCGGCGCTCGGGAAGCCGAGCCAGGGCACCACCAGCCGGAGCACCGGGCTGCGCTCGGGCAGCTCGCGCAGCGCCTCCACCACGTCGCGGCTGAGCAGCCGGAAGTCGCCGGCCTGGGCGGGGACCTGCTCGCCGACCAGCCGCCGGACCAGGCGGTAGTAGCCGGCCGCGGTCCACCGCTTGAACCGGGTGTCCCGGCTGCGGTCGGCCCGCACGGCGTAGACCACGTCCAGGCTGTCGGCGCGGGCCCGGCGGAGCAGCTCGACGATCACCTCGGGCGGGTCCTGGAGGTCGGCGTCGATGCTGGCCACGTGCGCGCCCCGGGCGCGGAGCAGGCCGGCGTGCAGGGCGGCCTGGTGCCCGCTGTTGCGGCGCAGCCGGAGCACCCGCAGCTCGGGCCAGCCGACCCGGAGCGCGGCCAGCGCCGCCGCGGTGCCGTCGGTGCTGCCGTCGTCGACGGCCACCACCTCGTACGCCTCGCCGAGCCCGTCGAGCACGGCGCGGAGCCGGACGGCGAGCAGCGGGAGGACGGCCTCCTCGTTGAACATCGGCACCACCACGGACAGGGCCGGCTGCGGCGCGCTCACGGCACTCGACCCTCCGGTTCCCTGGCGGCGGCGGACGGGGCCGACGCTACCAGTCGGGCAGGTCAGGGCCGGGTCGGTCGCCGGGCGCCGACCCGGTCAGGTGCCGCAGGTGGTGGCCGGCAGGCCGGACACCTTCACCGGGGCGCGGCCGGTCGAGCGGGCCTTGCCGGCGAGCACCGCGGCCAGCGCGGTCATCGACGCCCGGGTCGACGAGTAGGTGGCCAGCAGGGTCGGCGACTTCGCCCCGGCCAGCACGTACGGGGTGTCCATGGCCACCGTCACGGTGGCGTCGGCACGCAGGTCCTTGCTGCCGTCGCCGTACCCGACGAGGTGCACGACCGTGCCGCCGCTCGGCACCACCTTCACCCCGGCGGCGGTGAGCGCCTCCGCCAGCGCGGCACGGGTGCGGTCGCGCCCGCCCGAGGAGGTGACGGTGACCGGGCCGGCCACCGGGCTGCCACAGCGGCCGCGCAGCATGGTCACGGCCGCGGCGGCCAGGTCGGCGGCGGCCTTGCGGTGCGCGGCGCTGTCCAGCGTCGACAGCGCGGGCGCCGGCCGGTCGGCCAGCTTGAACTTCATGGTCAGCACCCGGGTGACCGCCTCGACCAGGCGGGTCCGGGGCAGCGAGCCGTCCTTGAGCGCGGCCCGCATCCCCTCGTACGCCTGGCCCACGTTCGGGGTCATGAGGATGAGGTCGTTGCCGGCGTTCAGAGCCCGGACCGCGGCCTCCCCCGGCGACCACCGCTTGGCCGGCGCCATGTTCATCCCGTCGGTGATCACCACGCCCTGGAAGCCGAGCTGGCCGCGGAGCACGTCGGTGAGGAGCTTGCGGGAGAAGGTGGCCGGGGTGCCCGGGTCGACCGCCTTGACGTCGAGGTGGGCCGACATGACCGCCATGGCCCCGGCGTCGATCCCGGCGTGGAACGGCGGGAACGCGGTGCGGTCGAGCACGGCGCGGGACTGCCCGACCACCGGCAGGTCGGTGTGCGAGTCGGCGGCGCTCAGGCCGTGCCCGGGGAAGTGCTTGACGCTGGCCGCGACCCCTTCCGCCTGCAGCCCGCGGACCGCCCCGGCCACCTGCGCCGAGGCGGTCGCCGGGTCGGCGCCGAAGGAGCGGGAGCCGATCACCGTGCTGCGGGTGGCCAGCACGTCGGCGACCGGGGCGAAGTCGAGGTTGACCCCCATGGCGGCCAGCTCGGCGCCGGCGGCCCGCCAGGCGGCCTCGGTCAGCGCCGGGTTGCCGGCGGCCCCGGCGGCCAGCGGGCTGGGCAGCAGGGTGACGCCGTCGGTGATCCGGGTGACCACGCCGTACTCCTGGTCGGTGCCGATCAGGAACGGGGCGGGGCCGGCGGGCAGCCGGCCGGCCGCCTCGCGCAGCCCGTCGGTCAGCGCGCGGACCTGCTTCGGGTTGTCGACGTTGGTGGTCTCCTGGTTGCCCGAGGTGGGGTCGTCGGCGCTGAAGCCGACCAGGATGAGCCCGCCGAGGCGGTACCTGGCGACCATCTCGGCGGGGGTGTCGACCCCGGCCAGGGCCCGGTTACCGGCCGCCGAGCCGGGCGAGACCTTGGTGGCCGAGCTGCCGTACGCGTAGGGCATCAGCACCTGGCCGACCAGGTCCTCGTCGGAGAGCGTCGCCACCAGGGCGGCCGCCCGGGCGGCCGGGTCGGCGCCGGTCGGCGCGGGGGCGGCCGACGACGGGGTCGGCGCCGGGCTCGACGGGGTCGGGCGGGGCCGTTGGGGCTCACCCGAGCACCCGGAGACGAGCAGCGCGGTCAATGCGGCGAGCGCGACGCCGGCGCGACGCGGGGAAATCGACACGCGCCCCACCGTATCGGGGCAACTTGACCTTCGTCAGCCCACCCGGGTGAGCAGCGTCACCGGCGCGCCGTCCCCGGCGTAGCGGTAGGGCTCCAACTCGGCGTCCCATGCGGTGCCGAGCGCCTTGTCGAGGGCGTGCGCGAGGGCCTCCGGGGCCCGGGCGGAGGCCATGATGCTGCGGAGCCGGTCCTCGCCGAGCTGGATGTCGCCGGCCGCGCCGACGGTGGCCCGGAACAGGCCGCGCCCCGGGACGTACATGAACCGCTCGCCGTCGACCCCCGGGCTGGGCTCCTCGGTCACCTCGAAACGGATCATGGGCCACTGCCGGAGGGCAGCAGCCAGTTCGGCGCCCGTCCCCGGGCTGCCGGTCCACCCGCACTCGGTGCGTCGCGCTCCGGGATCGGCGGGCTGGGCCGTCCAGTGCAGGTTGACCGGCGCGGCGAGGACGCGCGCGATCGCCCACTCGACGTGCGAGCACACGGCGAGCGGGGTCGAGTGGACGTATACGACGCCACGCGTTGGCACGGTGACCTCCCGGTGAGCCGAGGTGCGTCTTCCCCTACGACCTCGTCCACGCGAGTGGCCTCTGCAACACATGATGACCCGTGTGACGGATGGTGCGCCAGCGAATCGGAAAATTCGCCGGTGCCGGGGACCGGGAAATACCCGGGCGGCTGACCCGGTTGTGCTCCCTGACGGCGCGACGACCAGCCAGGCGTCGAGGTCGTGTACAGTTCTCTGGGCGGTTCTGTGCCGCCGCACGTCTTCGCGGGCTGACGCTCACCCCGGGCGTCAAACCGCACATCAGCCCCCGGACGTTTTCCGTCCTCCCGTACGTCTGCAAGGAGTACCTCCGTGGCGAGCAACACCTCTAAGACCGCGCGCGCGTCAGTCCGGGCCGGCCAGGCTGGCCAGGGTGGCGCCCTCAGCGTGCTGGGCGAGTTCAAGTACCTGATCCCGCTCAACGGCGGCAAGCACGCCTACGTGCGCAACCTGACCAACGGCAAGACCGCGCACCTGCGCACCGACTCCGAGGCCTTCGTCGAGGAGATCCGGGTGCTGGCCGCCGCCGGCCACGCCGCCAAGGTCCGCGCCGAGATCAACGCGCTGGCCGCCACCCACCCGGACCACGGCTGGGACAAGACCGAGAAGCGTCTCGTCGAGGCCGGCGTCTTCGAGGGCTGAGCGCCCTCACCCGCGACACCACAGAACCGCCCGCCGGGGTCACCCCGGCGGGCGGTTCTGTCTTTTCACTCCTCCGGCAGCAGCGCCACCTCGCCGCTGGCCAGGTCGTAGAGCGCGCCGACCACGGCGACCTCCCCGGCCGCCACCGGCCCGGCCAGCAGGTCGTCGGCGCGCAGGGTGGCCACCGTGCGCCGGACGTGCCGGCGGACGGCGAGAGGGTGGGCGTCCGGGTCGTCCGCGCCGACCTCGTGGACCGCCGGCGCGATCCGGTCCACCACGTAGCCCAGCGAGCCACCCGGCCGCCGGCCGCTGCGCAGCGCGTCGACCGCCGAGCCGACCGCGCCGCAGCGCTCGTGCCCGAGCACCATCACCAGCCGCACGCCGAGCTGCCCCACCACGTACTCGATCGAGCCGCAGACCGCCCGGTCGAGCACGTGCGCGCCGGTGCGGATCACGCAGATCGAGCCGAACGTCTGGTCGAAGATCGCCTCCAGCGGCACCCGCGAGTCGATGCAGCCCAGCACCACCGCGTACGGCTGCTGGTCGCCGGAGGCCACCGCCGCGGCGGCGGTGACGTCGTGGCCGTGCACCGGCTGCCCGCTGACGAAGCGCCGGTTGCCGGCGAGCAGCTCGGCCAGGGCGGCCCGGGGTGTCCGGGCGGCGGGGGTGGGCGGCATGCCTCCAGCCTGGTCACCGATCCGACGCCGCGAAGCCGGGTTGCGAATCTTCTCACCACCCCGGTTGCCGTGCTGTCATGACGGGTACGCCGGTGTCACCGCCGGGTCACGCCGGTGCGACAGACACCGGTCGGCCCGGGGGAGGTGGACCCATGCCGGAGCACCTGGAGGTGCGGCTTCCCGACGGCGTACGCCTGCACGTGGCGGCGACCGGGCCGGTCGACGCCGAGGTCACCGCGATCCTGCTGCACGGCTGGACGCTGGACGGGCGCAGCTGGCACCGCCAGCTCGCCGACCTGCGCGACCGCTTCGGCGGTCGGGTCCGGGTGGTCACCTACGACGCCCGCGGGCACGGCCGGTCGAGCTGCATGGCACTGCGCACCGCCACCCTGGCCCAGCTCGGCGACGACCTGGCCGCCGTTGTCGACCAGATCGTCCCGACCGGGCAGATCGTGCTGGTCGGGCACTCGATGGGCGGGATGACCGTGATGGAGTACGCCCACCGCCACCCCGACCACTTCGCCGGCCGCACCGCCGGCCTGGTCTTCGTCTCGACCACCGCCGAGGGGCACACCCACACGGTCTACGGGCTCTCCCCCCGGATCGCCCGGCTGATCCGGCTCGCCGAGACCACCGGGGCCGGGGTGCTGGCCCGCTGCGGCGCCTGGCGGCCGCCGCACGCGCTGCTGCGCGCACTGCGCCCGAGCATCCGCTGGATGCTCTTCGGCGACCGCTGCGAACCCGCCGACATTCGGCTGGTCACCTCGGCGGTGGCGCACGCCTCGCTGCGCTCGATCGGCGGGTTCCGGGCCTCGATCGGGGCCCAGCACCGGCTGGACACCCTCGCGGCGCTGGGCCGGCTGCCTGCCGCCGCGCTGGTCGGCGACCGGGACCGGCTCACCCCGCCGCCGTGCGCCGAGTCGATCGCCGCGGCGCTGCCCACCACCGAACTGACCGTCTGCCCCGGCGCCGGCCACATGCTCATGATGGAACGCCCCGACGAGGTGAACGCGGCCGTCGCCGGGGTGCTGCGCCAGGTGCTCACGGGGACGGACGCGGGAACGTCCGGGCAACGGGTGGGAACGTCCGGATAACGGGCAACCCGCACCGGCGGGCAGCGGGCAACGGCATGGCCCCGACAGGAGCCGGGCCAGGGGCCCGTACCCTCATTCAGCCCGCCGTCTGACACAGGAGCCCCCGCGTTGAGCGACCAGACCACCCTGGAACGGGAGATGGCCGTCGAACAACGGCATCTCGACCGGGTGTACGCCCGGCTGGCCGAACTGCGTCGGTCGGCCGCCGACGCCGAGCGGGAGGGCTACCGGCTGGCCCGGGTCGGCAACTTCGGCGCCCTGGTCGAACGGGACGCCATGGTCTTCCACGCGGCGCAGCGCCGGCACGTGCTGGACGCCGAGCACGAGGGGCTGGTGTTCGGCCGGCTGGACCTGCGTACCGGGCAGGTGCTGCACGTGGGGCGGCTCGGCGTGCGCGGGGAGAACGCCGAGACCCTGGTGGTGGACTGGCGGGCGCCGGCCGCCGCCGCGTTCTACCAGGCCACCCCGGCCGAGCCTCGCGGTGTGGTGCGGCGGCGGACCATCCAGTCGTCGGCGGAGCGGATCATCCGGATCGAGGACGACCTGCTGGACCCGGAGTCGGCGCCGCCGGACATGGCGGTGGTCGGCGACGGCGCGCTGCTGGCCACCCTCTCCCGGGCCACCGGGCACGGCATGCGGGACATCGTCGCCACCATCCAGCGGGAGCAGGACGAGGCAATCCGGTCTCCCGGCAACGGGGTCACGATCGTCTCCGGCGGCCCGGGCACCGGCAAGACGGCGGTGGCCCTGCACCGGGCCGCGTACCTGCTCTACTCCGACCGGGCCCGGTACGCCGGCGGCGGCATCCTGGTGGTCGGCCCGTCGAGCGTGTTCGTCCAGTACATCGCCTCGGTGCTCCCCTCGCTCGGCGAGGAGACCGCCACCCTGCACTCGCTCGGCTCGCTCTTCCCCGGCCTGTCGGCGAGCCGGACCGATCCGCCCGAGGTGGCGGCCGTGAAGGGGTCGCTGCGGATGCGCCGGGTGCTGGAGCGCGCGGTCCGGGACGCGGTGCCGGACTCCCCCGCCGAGCTGCGGCTGCTCTACCGGGGCGAGCTGCTCCGGCTGGAGCGGGCCGAGCTGGACGCGATCCGGGACCGGACGCTGGCGCGCGGCGTGCGCCGCAACGAGGTGCGCCGGGCGGCCTTCGACGCGGTGCTCGCCGCGCTCTGGGCGCAGGCCCGCTCGCTGCGCATCGGCCGGCTGCCGGAGCAGCCCGCGTTCGAGGACGAGATCATCGAGCGGCCGGAGTTCCGCGAGTTCCTCAAGGCCTGGTGGCCCCGGCTGCACCCGCGCCACGTGCTGGGCTGGCTGGCCCGCCCGGAGCGGCTGCGCCGGTACGCCGGCGGTGTCCTCTCCGGCGCCGAGATCCGGCTGCTCACGGCGGCGTACCGGGGCCTGGACGCCGAGGGGCTGACCATCGCCGACGTGGCGCTGCTGGACGAGCTGGACGCGCTGCTAGGCCGGCCGGTGCAGCGGGCGAAGCCGAAGCGAGACCCGTTCCAGCTGGCCGGCGGCGTCCGCGAGCTGAGCACGTTCGCCGACCGGCAGCGGGCCGCCCGGGCCGCCGCCCGCGAGCGCCCGGAGGACTACCGCGACTACGCCCACGTGGTGGTCGACGAGTCGCAGGACGTCTCGCCGATGCAGTGGCGGATGATCGGCCGGCGCGGCCGGCTGGCCTCCTGGACCGTGGTGGGCGACCCGGCGCAGACCGCCTGGACCGGCGACGCGCAGGAGCTGACCCGGGCCCGGGACCAGGCGCTGGGCCGGCGCCGCCGGTACCGGTACGAGCTCACCACCAACTACCGCAACTCGGCCGAGATCTTCGCCGTGGCGGCCGCGGAGATCCGCCGCGTCCACCCGGACCTCGCGCTGCCCACCGCGGTGCGCTCCACCGGCGTGGCACCGGTCGAGCTGACCGTGGCGGCCGGCGAGCTGCCCGCCGCCACCGCGACGGCGGCCCACGCGCTGCTGGCCGAGGTCGAGGGCACGGTGGGGGTGATCACGCCGGTGCCGCGCCGGGACGAGGTGGCCGGCTGGCTGGGCGACCTCGGCGGCCGGCTCCAGGTGGTGACCAGCCTCCAGGCCAAGGGCATGGAGTACGACGGGGTGGTGCTGATCGCGCCGAGCGAGATCCGGGCCGATCCGGGGTCGGGCGTGCGCACCCTCTACGTGGCGCTCTCCCGCGCCACCCAGCGCCTCACCACGCTCGACCCGGTCGGCTGAACCGGCGGCCGCCCACCCGGCGTTCACTTGCATACATAGCGATGTGAGCATAGATTGGGCCACGCCGGGGCGGCGGACGGAAGGGTGTGGGCGTGGGCGCAGGTCATGACCACAGCGGCGCGGTCACCAACGCCGCGCACCGCCACCGGGGCCGGCTCTGGGGCGCCTTCGCGCTGCTCACCGCCCTGATGGTGGTCGAGGCGGTGGCCGCGTTCGCCACCGGCTCGCTGGCCCTGCTCTCCGACGCCGGGCACATGTTCACCGACGTCCTCGGCATCGGCATGGCCCTCGCCGCGATCACCGCCACCCGGCACGCCGACACCGACCCGCAGCGCACCTTCGGGCTCTACCGGCTCGAGGTGCTGGCCGCGCTGGCCAACGCGGTGCTGCTCGGCGCCGTCGCCGTCTACGTCCTGGTCGAGGCGGTACGCCGGTTCGGCGAGCCGCCGGAGGTGCTCGCCGGGCCGATGCTCGCCGTGGCGGTGCTCGGCCTGCTCGCCAACATCGCCGCGTTCGCGCTGCTGCGCGCCGGCGCCGAGGAGAGCATCAACCTGCGCGGCGCGTACCTGGAGGTGCTGGGCGACCTGCTCGGCTCGCTCGGGGTGATCGGCGCGGCCGTGGTCATCGCGGTCACCGACTGGTGGTGGGCCGACCCGCTGGTCGCCGTGGCGATCGGGTTGTTCATCCTGCCGCGCACCTGGCGGCTCGGCCGGGCCGCGGTCCGCATCCTGGTGCAGGCCGCCCCGGAGCACCTCCAGGTGACCGCGGTGCACGACCGGCTGGCCGCGGTGCCCGGCGTCGCCGAGGTGCACGACCTGCACGTCTGGACGCTCACCTCGGGCATGGAGGTGGCCTCGGCGCACCTCACGATGAGCCCCGGCGCCGAGGTCGGCGAGGTGCTGGCCGCCGCCCGGGCCGCCCTGCACGAGGACTTCTCGATCGATCACGCCACGTTGCAGATCGAACCCGGAGCGTCGCCCGGGGCCTGTGGTGCGGTCGAGTGGTAATTAGGGCAATCTTAAATCCAAGTGGCTATTGTGCACTTATGCCGGTTTTGACCGGGCGACCGACTCCCACCAGCGGAGCCGGCCCGGAGCACCGCCGGTAGGCTCGGTCGCGGCCTCCGCCGGGCGGCGCCCACCGGCGCCTGCGGTGGCCGTCGCCTAATCGCCCGCAGGGGCGAGCCGGGGAACCACGTTCGTGGGGTGCATCCGCGTGAGCGGTAGGGATCTTCCGTCCCGAACCCGTCAGCTAACCCGGTCGGCGGTTGACGGAAGGACACGTGAATGCCCCCAGTGGCACCTGTACGACGGACGGTCGCCCGGTTGGCGGCCCTGCTCGTCGCGACGCTCGCCCTCGGCGTCGTGACCGCGCCGCTCTCCCCCGCCTCGGCGGGTGCGGTGGCTTCCCCGACCGGCCTGCTCGCCGCCGCACCCGGCGACGACGAGGGCGGCACCCCGGCGCTGCGCGCCCAACTCGACGCGGCCAGCAAGGGCTGGCTGGAGGCGCGCGCCGCGCTGAACCGCTCGGTGACCCGGCAGCAGCAGCTCACCGCCCAGCTCAAGACGGTCAACGCCGAGTTGACCGTCCGCGGCGCCAAGGTCGGCGAGATCGCCGGGGTGGCGTACCGGGCCGGGCGGATGGGCACCGCCGCGGCGCTGCTCGGCAGCAGCACCCCGGAGGGCTTCATGGATCGCGCGGCCGCGCTGGAGCAGGTGGCCGCGCACGAGGACCGGGCGCTGCGCGACCTCATCGAGACCCGGGACGAGGCCACCCGCACGCAGGCCGCGCTCACCGGCGAGATCCAGGAGCAGCGCAAGCAGGTCGCCGTGATGGCCAAGCGCAAGCAGCAGGCCGAACGCGCCCTGGAGGTGGCCAACAACCGGGCGTCCAGCAGCGGCGGCGGCAGCGTGCAGGGGACCTCCTCGGCGAAGGCGAAGCCGGCCCCGCGCAACCCCGACGGCTCCTGGCCCCCGGAGTCGTGCAGCGTCAACGACCCGACGCCGGCCGACGGCTGCATCACCCCGCGTACGCTGCACGCGCTCCAGCAGGCCAAGGCGGCCGGGTTCACCCGTTACGTCTCCTGCCACCGGCCCAGCGGCTCCGGCGAGCACCCGAAGGGGCGGGCCTGCGACTTCGCCGCGCAGAAGGACGGCTTCGGCGGCGTGGCCACCGGCGGCGACAGGACGTACGGCAACAACCTGGCCGCCTACTTCGTCCGCAACGCCGACCCGCTCGCCGTGCTCTACGTGATCTGGTACAAGCAGATCTGGCTGCCGAGCAGCGGCTGGAAGGCGTACAGCGGCGGCAACGGCGACCCGTCCAGCGACCACACCAACCACGTCCACCTGTCGGTGTACTGACCCGCCCCGGCGACACCCGGCCTACGCCCCACGACGTACGCCGGGTGTCGCCGCGCGGCCCACGACGCGGCGCCGTCGACGGCCGAGCATCGGGGCATGAGTCGACTCTCCCCCGCCGGGCGCAAGGCCCTGCTCACCCTGCACCTGGTCACCTCCCTGGGCTGGCTCGGCGCCGACCTGGTGCTGCTCGCCCTCGGCGTGGCCGGTCTGCGCGGCGCCGATCCCGAGGTGGTCTATCCGGCGGCCGCGCTGCTGGTCACCTGGCTGTTCGCCCCGCTGAGCGTGGTGGTCTGGCTGGTCGGGCTGGCCAGCGCGCTGCTCACCCCGTGGGGGCTGCTGCGCTGGCGCTGGGTGCTGGTGAAGTTCGCCGTCACCACCGTGGTGCTCACCCTGGTGCTGCTCCTGCTCACCCCGCGGGTCCGGCACCTCGGTGAGCTGGCCGGGGCGGCCGACACCCACCTGCGCGTCGACCTGGTCGTCGCGCCGTCCGTCTCCACCACGCTGCTGCTCGTCGTCACGGTGCTGTCCACGTACAAGCCGTGGGGGCGGCTGCGGCCGGCGCGACCGGCGGCCCGGCGACCGGTGCCCGCCGGGCGGCGCGGCTGAGTCAGGCCGCCCGCCCCTCCAGGGTGGCGCCGAGCCGGCTGGCCAGGCCGAGGTGGGCCGCCCGGGCCTGCCGGAAGGCGTACCCGAACAGCGGCGCCGGAGCGGAGAGGGTGATCTCCACGTCGATCCGCACCACCCCGTCGGGCTCGTCGCGCAGCCGGGTGTGGTTGCGCACCGTGGTGGCCGGCTGCTGCCGGGCCACGGTGACCACCTCGTCCTCGTTGGCGATCAGCACGTCCGCCTGGTAGGTGACCGGGAAGTGCAGCGGGCCGAGCTCCAGCCGGTCGGTGATCGCGTAGCTGGCCAGCGCGCCCGGGCGGGACGGCAGTTGGCGGACCCGGACGATCAGCGGATGCAGCTCACCCTGCCGGCTCAGGTCGCCGAGCAGGGCCACCGCGTGCGCCCGGGTGCACCGGGCCTGCACGGTGTAGCTGAAGCTGTCGCTGCTGAGCAAGCGGGCCCCCTCGCCGTCGTGGGTCCGCACGATCGTCCCGTACCGGAGCCGGGCTGGCAACGGGTCGGAAGCCCCTGGTCGCGCGGCGGTCGCGCAACGAGGGTGGGGGCGGGTCAGGCCCCGGGCAGCACCTCGGGGGCGGTGTCGGCGAACCAGGGCTCGGGCGCGCCGAAGAGGCCGAGCAGGCCGGTCACCCAGAGCTGCCGGTGCACGAACCGGCTCGGCTCGGTGACCACCAGCTTGACGCCGCTGACCTCGCAGGTCTGGAAGCCCGCGACCATGGCGCTGATGCCGACCGAGTCGATGAAGGTGACGAGCCGCATGTTGAGCTCGATCCGGGAGGGGCGGCCCTTGGCGAGCACCTCGGCGATCGCTTCCCGCACCTCGTACGCAGTGTCGACGTCGATCTCCCCACGCGGGGCGATCTGGACCACACCACCCGGCAGCACCGACTTCACGATCGACAGGCTCACGCGAGCACCTCCACTCGCCCCTACGGGCGCCTCATCAGTACGCGGGCCGCGACCGAGAGTATTCCTCCGACGGCCTCGGTCGCCACCCCTCGGGATGAGCAATTCGCGGACTGGGCACACCTGGGCATCCCAATCCGGACCTTCGGGCTCCGGTTTCCCCGCGGCGCGGGTCCCCACCGGTCGATCGACCGGGGCGGGCCCGGCCGATCCGCCGACCCAGGGTAGCGGGCCGGCGCACACCCGGGGGGCACCCCGGCCCCGGCGCGTCCGGGTGGTTCGTCCGGCGCCGCGCCGACCCGCCCCGCCGCGGTGGTTTGCGCCGGGTCCGGTCGGGGCACTGCCCCGGTGAGCGAACCGTCACGCGCCGGACCACACCGGAGTCCGAACTGGCCGCCGGACTTCGGCACCCCGAGGAGGTAACACGATGTTCGGATCCACCCTGCTGGACCGCCGCAGCAAGCCCGAGCGGGTCACCGACCAGGCGTGGCAGCACCTGCTCTCCGCCGTCGGCTCCGCCGGCGACAGCGTGCGGGACGCCGCCCGCTCGGCGCGCCGCAACTCCTCCGGCTTCGCCGACGACGCCACCGACCTGGTCGGTTCCGCCGCCGAGGAGGCCCGCCGCCGGGCCAGCCTCGCCTTCGACGCGCTCGCCGGCCGCCGGCCGGCGCTGCCCTGGACGCTGCTGATCGCCGCGGCGCTGGCCGGCGCGGCGATCGGCTGGGCCGCCGGCACCGCCGCGCGGGCCGCCGGCAGCCGGGAGCGGGACGTCGACGAGATCGAGTTCGTCGACGTCGACCGCCCCAACTCCCCCGCCGGCCTGGACGGCTGAGCCCGAACGCGACGGTGGCCGCCCCGGTGTCGGGAGCGGCCACCGTGGTCTGTGCGGTGTGCCCCCTCCGCTCACCCCGATCGGGTGAGGGCAGGTCACCCGGGGCGCGCGCAGGATCGGGGTTGCGGGACTCCGTGCCGGCGGCGGAGCCCGGCGAACCGCGAACCGATCCCGGAGGGAGCCAGCATGGCCACCGCGACGACCACCCGTACCGACCAGGAGATCCAGTCCGCCGTCCTCGACGAGCTGACCTGGGAACCCCGGGTACGCCCCAACGAGATCGGGGTGACCGTCACCGAGGGGGTGGTGACGCTGGCCGGCTCGGTGGACAGCTACGCCAAGAAGTGGGCCGCCGAGCGGGCCGCGCACCGGGTGCCCCGGGTCCGGGCGGTCGCCAACGACGTCGCCGTCCGGATCGCCACCTCCGCCGAGAAGAGCGACCCGGAGATCGCCACCGCGGCCAGCCGGGCACTGGAGTGGGACGCGTTCGTGCCGATCGAGGCGCTCGACGTGACAGTCGCCGACGGCTGGGTCACCCTGCACGGCGAGGTCGAGTGGGAGTACCAGCGCCGGGCCGCCGAGCGCTCGGTCGCCCGGCTCAGCGGCGTACGCGGGGTGAGCAACGGCATCACCGTGCGGCCGAGCGCCCGCCCCGACGGGCGCGACCTGGCCGAGCGGATCGTGGACGCGCTGGCGCGCAGCGGCGCCACCGAGGCGGAGGGGATCAGCGTCCGGGTGCGCGGGGACACCGTGCTCCTGGAGGGGCTGGTCCACTCGGCCGGCGAGCGCGCGGAGATCGAGCGGGTGGTGTGGAGCGCGCCCGGCATCCGGGAGGTGCACAACCACGTGACCGTGGGGCGGTGAACGTGACCACCCGGGCCGGGTGATCCCGGCTCACCCGGCCGGGGGCGAGGGTGGGACCCATGACTGATCCGAACGGGGTGGTGGCCCGATGACCACACCGCTGCAGGTCACCACCGCCCGGCTGCGCCTCCCGGTGACCGGGACGGACCACGTCCGGGGGCCGGCCGACGCGCCGGTCACCCTCGTCCAGTACGGCGACTTCCAGTGCCGGTTCTGCGGGGTCGCGTACCCCAACCTGGCCGAGGTGCTGCGCCAGCGCGGCGAGACCGTCCGGCTGGTCTACCGGCACTTCCCCATCGCCAACGTCCACCCGTACGCGGAGAGCGCGGCGGAGACCGCCGAGGCGGCCGGCCGGCGGGGGCGGTTCTGGGAGATGCACGACTGGCTCTACGAGCACCAGGACCAGCTCGACCCGGTGCACCTGTCGCTCGGCGTCGAGCAGCTCGGGCTGCCGCCCGAGGAGGTCGGCGTGGAGGTGGGGCGGCATGCCTACGCCGACCGGGTCCGGCAGGACTTCGTGGGCGGCATCCGCAGCGGGGTGAACGGGACCCCGACGCTCTTCGTCAACGAGGTGCGCCACGACGGCGGCTACGACCTGGCGGAGCTGCTGGCCGTCGTGGACGCCGCCGCGACCGGCTGACCGGATCGGCTCCGGCGGGCGCCCGCCGTCAGATCAGCCGGAGCTCACGCGCCCGCCGGACGGCCTCCCGCCGGCGGGTCGCGTCGAGCTTGCGGTAGATGTTGCGCACGTGGGTCTTCACTGTGTTGACCGACAGCGACAGCTCGCTGGCGATCTCCACGTTGGACAGGATGCTCTGGAGGTAGCGCAGGATCGTCAGCTCCCGCTCGGTGAGCGGCTCGTCCAGGGTCCGCTCCGCCCCGGCCCGCCGGCTGGCCCAGTCCCTCGGCCTGACCGAGCTGGACAACACCCCGCGCCAGGTCAAGGGGATCGACGTCGAGTCCAGCGGCGGCC
>NZ_JBEXLR010000005.1:0-116909 GCF_040610095.1 Micromonospora sp. NPDC004540 | reverse complement strand
TGACGGAGGCGCGTTGCGGGCCGGCCGACACTCCTGTCCGCCCGCGGTCAGCGAGTTTTTCGCTCCGCTGATCACGGCCACCGAACGGAGCGGTGGACTTGCACTTCCCTCTCCCGCGCTCAGCCGGCTGAGCCTGCAACACGAGGCGGGCACGCCGGACCTGGAGCCGCTGAGTGAGGTGCTCAGCGCGACAGTCAACGGACACCACGACCCGCACACGTGGACCGGCAACGACGTGACGAGGCGGGCCAGCCTACGCATTCTGGCCCGGGCCTGGCAGCTCAACCCCAGGGCCAGCACTTGGCTGGAGGCCTTCGCCACCGTCGTGGCGTACGGATCGGCGGCGCGGGATGACCAGCTGCTCGCCGGCGAGCAGCAGACCGCCGCATGGCGTGGAGTGGTGCTGCGTCGTCACTCGGTCGGCGCGTGGCGACGCCTGTGGGCCGCGCTGGTGGAGCAGGTCTGCGATGCGGGTACGGCCTCCCGGGGGCACCTACACGAGTGGATCAGCGAGCTGCTTCCCGAGCAGCCGCTCGCCGAGTTCGAGGCTGGCCTGCCGTCTGTGGTCGACGCGTCCGGACATCCCGCGCCGGCTGAGGACCAACTGCTCCGGGAGAAGGCAGGTGTGCTCACCGACGTGGCGTTGCTGTTGTTAGGCGCGCGGCGACTCGACTCGCTGACCGGGCTTGAGCTGTACTCATTTAAAGGTCGCCGTCCCACCTACCTTGACCCGACCTGGGTGGCGCAGCTACGTCGGGAGTTCAGTCAACGCCCCGTCACGGAGCTGGGTCGACGGCTCGTCGACGACATGCTGGCACAGTCCCGACGGGTGGCGTTGCGCAAGGTGACCTTCAACCAGGACGGGACGATGTCCCTGTTCAGCCGGCTACACGAGCGCAACGGCGCCTACTTCGCCGACTCGTCGGAGGGCAGCGGCAACATCGGACTGCGGATCAATCAGCTTGCTGGGATCGCAACACAGGTCGGGCTGCTCACCCGAGACCCGGCCCAACCGGTGACCCCATGGGGACAGCGGCTGTTAGGACTGCCGGCATGAGCGGGGTAGAGAGGTCATTTCGGTCGCCGCTGACGCTGCTCGAGCAGTGGCGGGACCGCGTCGATGCTGCCCGCCTGCGCGAGGTGGTCATTACTGGGTACACGGTCGACCTCGGCTTCCTGGAGAAGTTCGCCATCCCGACTGCCCGCGCGCTCGGCGCACGGATCACCATCCTGGGTGACGCCGTTCAGGCCGTGCACGACCCGGTGGACGTTCGGCGGGCCGGGGTGGCGTACCAGCACGGGCATGCAGCCTGCCAACGGGCGTTCCACCCGAAGTTGGTGGTGCTCCTCGGTGACGAGGACGTATGGCTGGCAATCGGCTCGGGCAACCCGACCCTGTCCGGATGGGGCTACAACAGGGAACTGTGGGCGGTCGCCCGAGGCAGCCGGCAGCAGGGACCGCAGCTGATAGCTGACGTCGCGGACTGGCTGCATGATTTGCCCGAGGTGGTTCGAATGGCCACCTGGATCGCCGCCACGCTCCGGCAGGTGGCGGAGCGGATCCGGCCGGCGACGCTGGACGGGCAGTGGTCGCAGGTGCGCGCTCACGGCAACCTCCGACGACCGCTGCTGGAGCAAGTCCCCACCGAGCCGGTCCGGGCGTTGCACCTGTCCGCGCCGTTCTACGACCCGCCCGCCCGCGCGGTCACCGACCTGGTCCGACGCACCAAGCCGGAGTCCGTACGTGTCGCGGTCCAGCCTGGCGTCGGCATTTTCGACGGCGCGGCGCTGGTACGGGCCACCGAGAACGTCGTGGACCGGGAGTTCGCGGTGTTGGTCGGGGGGCCTGTTCGGCACGGCAAGTTGATTGAGTGGTGTACGGCAGATGGTGCCATCGCCGGGCTGACCGGAAGCGCGAACGTGACCACGTCCGCGCTGCTGCTCAGCACCGTAGGCGGCGGCAACTGCGAGTTGGTGGTCCTCGCACCGCAGGACGGCTCGCTCTTCCCCCCAGGTGATCGGCAGCCCGGATCGGCGGTCGGGAAGCTCGTGTCGAGTTCGCCTACCTCGCCGGCAGACACCGGTCGGCCGGGGCCGGTGCTGCTGGGTTGCGCACTGGCCGACGGTGCCCTCTTAGTGGAACTCGCCGCCCCCATGACTGCACCGGTGCTAGTCGAGACCTCACCGTCTGCGGTACCCGGCACTTGGCTCGGCGTGGGCACCGTTCCCGTCGGGCAGGCAGCGGCCCGCTTCCTGGTTCCCGAGTTGACCGGCGGCGCGGTCCGCGCGGTGGTCGAGGTTGACAGCGTACGCCACGAGTCGGCCGTCGTCTTCGTCACCGACACGTCTCGCTGCCGGCCCCGAAAGGATGCCGCCAACGAGCCGCGGCTGCCGCGGTCGTACGACCCGGTCGACCTCTTCACTGACCCGGTGATCGCCCAGCGGTTCAGCGCCGACCTGGAGCGTCTGACGGTCCAGGTCGGCGCCGCTGCCCGGAACGTCCCGCACACGACGGGCAAAAGGGTGGACGTTCCAGTCGGGTCGAGCGACCGGTGGGCTGACTTCCTCGAGGACTGTGACCGGCTGCTCGGCCCGGACCTGTCGCGACTCGTCTTCCCGAGAAACGAGGTGGCTGAGACAGACACGAGTATCGTTTGGTCGATCGATGACGCCGACCAGGGTGAGGTCGCAGACGGCGAGGACGAGTCGGTCCTTGATGACGTCACGCAGGAAGAAGCGGCTGCCGGGAGACCCGCTGTATCCGCCGTCCCACCCGATGAGCGCAATCGCTACCGTCGCTTCGCGGCGCGCTGGGTAGCAGCGGTGGCCCCGCCGGCCAGACCGCAGGACGGCTCTACCCCGCCGCCGATGCCACTGCGGATGACAATCACCGCCCTCTACCTGACCCTGCTTGCCGCCGGCGTGTGGCAGGACGAGGAAACCTGGCGGAAGGATCTCCGGCGGCTGGCCGGGGCCCTCGTCCCCGACGACCAAACGCTCGACGAGCTGCCACCCGAAGCTTTCCATCGGCTGTACTCGCTGCTCGCGGTCGCCATGGCAACACTGAGGCAGGACGCCCAGCTGTACGGCGGGCGGGCGGAGGACGCTGTCGCCACGGCGGCGTGGCGGGACACCGCCGAATGGGTTGCGGAGGCGGACCCCAAGCTCGCGGAAGACCTCCTCCTGCCGGCGACCCAGCCCTACGCCCGAGTAGTGAGCAGCGCAGCCCTCTGGGACACGATCACTCTTGCCCGGCAGTCGCGCCACGATCCCTACGCGGCGGCTCGGATGGCTCTCGCCGAGGCCGGGGTGCCAGTTGAGTGCCTCGACGGTGTGTGGCACGTCGAGGGAGAGCACCGCAACGCGTATAGGACGGCGGCACTCGTTGCGACGGCGCTGCAACGAGTGGCCGATCAGGTGGTGGCGGTGGCCAGAGCGCCCGATCGTGCGGTGCTCATCGCCGCGGCCGGGCACACGATGGCCCTCGCCGACTCGCGCATGGCCGTGTGGCGACTCTATGAGCTTTCAAGCACCCGAACGCCAACCTCGCTCACGGCCGGGCATCCAGGGCCGCCGCCCGGGGCCCGTACCCGTCCCCTGGTTCCAAGTCCGTTGGAGGTACGGGAGTTGAGCGCCAGACTCGGGATCGATCTGGTCGCCCTCACTCTGCGGCTCAGGACGACGTGATCCGCCGAGGGCTAAGCCACCATCGGTGTACTCACCAACCGAGGCGCCCACTCCGGCTGACGCTGGGCACTATTTCACCCCCAACCGGCGAACCGCTGGCTCGGTGTCGAGAAGCTGAGTCAGTGGTGCAGCCGGCAGCGACGATCGCCTCCAGTGAAGCCCTGTCGAGTGATGCGGAGGGTCGATCCGATCGGATGATCTCAACTAGCCAGGACTGCGATAGATGTAGATCATGGCGTCGAAGCGCTACCTCGGAGTAGATCTTGCTTGGGCGGATCCGGCTGGGAGGGTGGCCAACGAGTCGGGCGTCGTCGCACTCGATGACGGCGGCACCGTCCTCGCCGCCGGGTGGACCCGGGGCATCGACCCAACCATCGAGTGGATCGACCAGCACGCTCATAACGACCTGGCGCTTCTCTTCGTCGACGCGCCGTTGGTCGTCACCAACCCGTCAGGGCAACGGCTGTGTGAGCGACAGGTTGGGCAACGGTATGGGCAATGGAAGGTCAGCGCGAACTCCACAAACAGGGCATCGCCCCGCCAGGCGGGAGTGGCGCTGCTCGACGCCCTCGTGAGCAGGGGCTGGTCCTACCAGGCAGGCCACGAAGGCCCGCCGGTTCGGGGCCGGGTGGTGAGCGAGTGTTACCCGTACACCACGCTCGTCGGCGTCCCGGCCTTCGGCTACGACAGTGACGGAGAGCGGCCCTGTTACAAGCGCAAGGCGCGCCGTTTGCCCGTGGCGGCCTGGCGGCCCGTCCGGGCAGCGGCCTGCGATGACCTGATCCGTCGGTTAGAAAAGCTGCGCAGCGCCGACCCGCCACTGCACCTCGAGTCGCATCCGGTCACAAGGCAGCTGATCACGGACGCCTCGCCGCTGGACGACCGCGCGTATAAGCATCGCGAAGATCTGATCGATGCGTTGCTGTGTGGATGGACGGCGCTGCTGTGGGGCCCGCCACGGCCGTATCCGCTGCCAGGTCCTCGGGCCGCCCGCGGAGACCCCACCCCCAGTGGCAACGATCATCGCACCCGCCACGGCGGCCCAACGTCGCGATGGGATGGTCGGTGACTGACGGCACTTCGGAGATCGCCTTCGCTGGCGACTCGCCCTCGTCGTGGCCTGCCGCGTTCGCCGCAGCCAGCGAGGCATGGCAGTGGCGTGTCCATCCGAACTCGCGGCCGTTGGTCGACAGCGAGGACTGGGACCGCCTATTCGACACCATGCGCGCCGCCCAGGAGGCGGCTGAGCAGGCGGGTCGTTGGCGCCGAGAACCGCTCGATCTGTTGACGATCTGTGGCGTCCATCGGCGCGAGCTGTCGCACAGCGCCGCCTTGGCGTGGCTTTGCGATCCCGAAGCCGATCATGGGCTAGGTGACCGGCTTCTACGTCGGCTTCTTCATCTCGCCGGCGGCGAGGTCGAGATGACTGCCTCTGTAGCTGTGACGACGGAAGTTGTGTGCAGCCGGTCTCGCGCCGACGTGGCCGTCGAGAGCGATTCCTGGACGTTGGTGCTGGAAGTAAAGATCGACGCTCCCGAGTCGGATCGGCAGTGTCAGCGCCTCTTCGAGGACTGGCAGGACGCACCGGAGGCCAGGTTTCTGTTCATCACGCCAACCGGCCGCCCACCACGAACCGCCAACACACCAGAGGCAATCGCCGCGTGGCGTTGCGCGTCATGGCGGAAGGTGCTGGAAGCCCTCAGCTCCGCGATCGACGAGTCCGACGGTACGGTCACCACCGCCGTAAGCCAGTATCGACAGACACTGCATCGGCTCTACGGAAAGAGACATCAGTGACGATCGAGAAGCCACTTTCCGAAGTCCAGCTACCCCCGATTGGGGACCCGCGAATCCGCTTCTACCTGGATCATCAGCAGGCCATCCACACGTGGGCACAGCTACGTGAGGACGCAAACCAGGCATTACACGACCTACTGCTGGACCTGGTCGACGTCCTCGCCAACGACGCGTCATCCCTGCCCGATGGTGACGACATCGAGGTCCGCGCTGACACAGATGACCTCCGCAAGCCTCGAATCGTCATCGCTCGGCGCCGCTGGATCGATCGCGGTAAGGCAACGGCCGCGATCGTGATCGAGTGGGGCAGGCACGTGATTGATGAACACGGCGAAGCCACCCTGTTCGTCGGCGTCCGTGCCGGCGAACGCGGCCGCCGTAACCAAGCGGTCAGCACGGAGCTGAGCCGACTCGGCCCGCGGATGCGTTCCGACCTCGGCGGGCCTCCGTGGCAACGGGAGGACGATTCCTTTCCGGTGTGGCGGTGGGTCCTGCCTGAGGGAACGGGCATCGACGAGGTGGCCTGGATGGGGCAGATTCGGGACGCGGCTTGGCGCTGCTGGGAAGTGGCATCCGATCACATCGACCGGATCATCAGAGACGAGACCTGACGCCGGGGAGTCCGCACAGACGACCGTCGAGAGGGTCAAGGGCGTGCGAGTGTGAACTCGACGATGGCATTGACCATCTCGTCGAGATCCTGGTGAGCCGGCAGACCGGCCTCCGTCATTCGCCCCAACAGCCCGCTGATGCGAGCCGTAGTGGTCAGGTCCACCCCGTACTCCTCCAGCACCCACGTCTTGAACGAAGGCCGGGTAGGCGCGGTCTCGAATTGTTCGATGATCAAGCTCCAGCTAGGGAAGTCCGGTACGTCACCTCGGATGGCCTCCTCGTTGAGATACGTGATGATGTCTGGCCGTTGGAGGGCGAACTCCTTGATGGCCCGCTGCCGCCCTCGGCAGGCTTTGTGCAGTTCGCGCAACTCTCGCAGCTTGCGCTCCTCCTGTCGGAGCCGCCCATCCGGAACCCCCTTGTCGACCTCGTCAAGGCGGGTGTAGTCGAGTAGTACCGCAAGGGGGATGTCCAGGTGCTGCTTGATGAAGTCTAGTTGCGGCACGTTGATCAGATTGTTGGTGCCTCCCATTCGTGCGATGGCGACACCGGCCTGGTGCAGACGTTCATGGTAGAGGGATTGCAGGATCAGTTGGTCGTGCTCTCCTTCCACGATAAGCAGGAGCGAGATCGCCGTGAACAGTTCTCCACGAGTGAGCCCCAAGTCGCGGGCGAAGACTGAACCTACGTGGAGATCAGCTGATGAGAGTGGCGACACGGTCGTTCCTCGGCGCCCCCGCTCGACATGGATGACTTGCCAGGAGGCCAGTTCCAGGAAATGAGGGCTATGGGAAGCGAAGACGATGTTCTGGCTCGCTGAACGTAGTTCGTTCAGTGCCCGTGCGGCGGAGCGCTGCGCCCGCGGATGCAGGTGAGCTTCGGGCTCATCGAACACCCGGACGGTCAGTTGCGGTTGAAGATTAGAGAGGTTGCGCGCGGCTTCCCAGATCGCTCGCTTCCCCTCATCCTCCCACTGCAGCAGCTCGCGCCGAGCGGCTGCAGTCAAAGTTGTCTCGACGGCGTCGAGGAGCTGATCCAGCGCTTCGCTGGTCCAGACTTCGAATCCTGCTAGAGCTAGCCGAACCCTGTCCTTGATCGGCGTGACGACGTGTGCGACCTCAGACGGTTCGAGGCCGCGCAGGACTGTGGCCTGCCAGGCCGCCCGCCGGGCGAACTCGGCAAGGCCACGAGCTGCAGTGGCGAAGGCCTCGTCCAGCCACCGCCGCTGCCCTGCCGCGAGTCGCTCCAGCGCGTCCTCGTCACCACGTGGCCCGTGGTCAGCCTGATGCCCACCGCGCTCCGTGACGGCGAAGTCCGCGTCCCCTCCCCCGCGCGCGACCAGTTTCACCTTGGGCACCGTCACTGCAAGCTCTCTGTTGGCATGGCGGGCGGCGATCGAGTGCAGCCACCAGTGTGGTTCCGTGTCCATATCAACGGCGTCGAAAAGAACGGCGAGACTCTCGGCAATGTTTGCGGCGGGCTTCAGGGCGGCACGGAACTCAGTCAGGACGTGATCGTCAATTTCATCCCAGTCGCGACGACGCGGCAACCACTCCAGATGCGCGGGTGATGTGTCCGTGGTTGGCAGGCAGAGCAGGTCGACGTGGCCGGGGAATCCCTGTCCTGCCGGCCTGGGGTCCATGCGGCCGGCAATCAGGCGTAGGGCATCCTTCGTCTCCAATACCACAGCAGGATCGGTCCTGACGCCGACGAGGGTGCGGGTAAAGCGTCTACTGATGGCGTGACTCCGCTCGATTGCGAAGTCCTGGAGCGTGTAGCGGACGATCGGACGCTCGCACTGCGAGCTCAGGTACTCCGCGACCGCGGGAGACGGGATTAGCGGCCGGAGCGCGTCGAGGAAGCCGGTCCCGTCGCGGATGCCGATGGCCACCCACCAGGCTGCGTCCGAGGGGATGCGGGACAACCGTCCTGAGTCCTTGCCGAAGGCGCGAGCAAACTGCTGCATCTCCGGGTTGAGCGCCGTATTGGGCGCCCAGGGCAGCTCGTCGACAGAGGTTTGGACAAGCAACTCGAGACCGCCCGGCCTTATCTCCGCGAGTCGTCTGCTCGCCAGCCGCACTGTCTCGCGCGTTCCCATCAGGATTGCCAGCGCCTCCAGGAAGTTTGTCTTGCCGGCGCCGCTGGCGCCGAACAACGCCATGCCATCCGACCAACGAACCCACTGCTCCTGCAGCCCCTTGTAGTGCCCTACCTTCACGGCCACGATCTTCGGCGGCACGCCGACACCCGAGTCAGACATTGAGCAAACCAGCCGTCCCGCAGGTGAGCATGCCGAGCAGCGTACGAAGACGACCGCGGCCGGACAACACCGATTCTGACCGGTTCTCCCGGCGACCTGCGGCAGTACCGTCAGCCGGAAGGACGATCCCTGGACGACCAGCGCCAGCCGCAGGAGTAGTGTCGTCGTGGCCGGCGTGGAGCAGACAGGGACGCCCACCGGGCCGTAGCTGGTCCAGGACGGCCACGTGAAGACGCCGCCATAGTCCTGCCGGGTCCACTCGACGACCCGACGGTCCGCAGTGTTCTTTGACGCTCCAGACCCGGCGGGAGGTGCCGCCACGCGGCCTGTGGTCAGCACGTAGACGATGCGGCGAATACTGGCCGGGCCACGGTCGGACGGATGCCGCCGCCACGCAGTGTCTAGACAGCGGTGTCGCACGCCTCGGCAAGCCGGAGGGGAAGCACCAGCGAGAACAGTCCATCCTGCTCGTCAACGCAAACGGGCAGCGGGTACGCCAGTAGTCGCTGGCTCGCCAAGCTCGAGCTGGCAAGCTATCGCCTGTTGCCGGCACTCGTGGGCAAGATCAGTTTGGTTGTCTGACTGATCCAGATCGAGCGCAAGCGCATCGAAGGCCTGGCAAGCCTTCCGGTAGTTACCCGCAAGCATGTACAGGTTGGCGAGATCGAGTCGTAGAGGAATCAGATCGTCGGTGGGCGGCCCACTATCGGAAGCTGAGCCGAGGGCACCTTCCAGTACCTCGGCCGCTTGCACGAACCGTTCGTTCTCGGCCAGTTCCTCTACCTGCGCCCGCAACTCGGCCAGTGCCTGCCGGGATCTCTGCATCGGCAAGGGATCTGCCGCAGCGGGAGAAGCAGGACCGGTCGGCCTGGTCCTCCGAGGGGTCACGACTCCGGCGCTGCCCCCGTCGAGGAAGGGCGTGAGGAGCTGCTCGACCTCTGCAGCCGATGCGGGCCGTTCTACAGGATCTTTGGCTAGCAGGCAGAACAGAAGATGCGCTAGGTCGTCGGGCACGTCAGACCGATACTCGGTGATGACTGGAATCGGTGACTTCATGTGCCGCCGCAGCATGTCCGGAGCATTCTTGGCCTCGTAGGGAGGCTTCCCGGTGAGCATCTCAAAGAGGATGCATCCGAGCGCGTACAAATCCGCACCAGGTCCGACGGCGCCGCCTGAGGCCTGTTCCGGCGCGATGTAGGCGGGTGTGCCAAGAGTGTGACCCGTGGCGGTCAAGCGGGACGACTCGGCAGGACCGAGCAACGCTGCAACACCGAAGTCCAGAACCTTGACGACTCCCGAAGCAGTGATCATGACGTTCTGCGGCTTGAGGTCACGGTGCACCAGCGAGGCGGCGTGAGAGGCGGCGAGTACGGAACATACCTGCGCGGCGACCGAAGCGGACTCCCCCACGGAGAGCCGCTCCTGCTCTGCGATGAGCTCGGCGAGCTGATATCCGCGGACAAGCTGCATGACGATGTACAGGTCCTCGCCATGCTCCCCGAGGTCATGGATGACTGGCACGCCCGGGTGGTCCAGACGGGCCGTGACTCGCGCCTCGCGCCGGAAGCGCTTGACCGCAATTCCACGCTCCTCCTCCGGCACCTCGGTCTGCCGCAGGAACTTGACCGCCACCGGCCGGTCGAGCCGCTCGTCGTAACCCGCCCAGACCTGACCCATCCCGCCACGCCCGATCGGGAACGTCAGCTCGTAGCGGTCGCCGATGCGATCCCGCGCCTGCACCTCTCGCCTCCCCTTGTCGCGCGCCGGTCCATTGCTAGGCAGTGGCCAGCACTCACGTTAGCTGTCGCTGCACGAGGCGAGCGGTCAGGAACGGGCTGGGCGTGCCGTGCCAGAACACCGCCAGCTCGTCGCGGGGCCGGGTGGCGGCCACGAACAGCAGGGACCGGTCCCGTTGGCGCTCGCGCTGGTAGCGCTTGGGATCGGTGTCCCGGTAGCGGCTGATCATCTGCCGGGGCACGAGGCCATCGCTGACGGCAGCGATGATCATCCGCTGGTACTCGAGGCCCTTGAATCGGTGCATGGTGCCCACGTGGATGCCGTCGGGCTGCTTCGGACCGTCGGGCCCGATCTCCACTGCGGGGAGTCCGTCGGCTTCCAGTCGGCTGATCACGTCGGCCGCAAGTTCCCTGGTTGGGACGCAGATGGCCACCGAGCCGTCGATCGGGTTGCCCCATGCCCGCAGTTGCTCGGCGATGAGGTCCCGCTCCTGCGCCCAGGTAGCGGCGCCCCGGAACACCGGTCGGCCGCCTCGCAACAGCGAACGGTAGCCGGCCAGGTCTTCCTCGCCACCGTCGAGGTCGTCGTACACCTCGCCGGTCATGATTTGGAGAGCGTCGGCAAGGATCTGCCGGGTGGTCCGGTAGCTCAGGGTGAGGCGAGACGAGCGGCCGCGGATGTTGATGCCGAGGCTGCTCAGGGTCACGTGGTTGTCGTAGATGCGCTGGTGTGTGTCACCGGTGAGGAACATGTCGTCCGCCCCCGGGGCGACCATGGCACGCAGCATCTTCCAGTGGGCGGCGCTGAGGTCCTGCGCCTCGTCTACGACGATGTGGCGGTAGCGCGGGCGGTAGAAACCGCCGGACGACTCGCTGGAAGCGGCTGCGCGGTCCATCTCCAGGCGTGCTGCCCGCTGGGCCACCTGGCGCCAGGTCCAGACCCCGCGGCCCTCGAGCCACGTGGTGAACCGCTCGGTCAGCTGCCAGATCTGGTCTCGTTCGACGCGGGTCAGGCTGCGGCCCCGGTTGGCGCGACGTGCCTTGAAGTAGTCGGTCCGCGAGTTGAGGACCTGACCGAGGATCACCTGGGTCCACTCGGCGGTGAGGAACTCCGCGTCCCAGCCGGACTCGCCGGTCTCGAGGAGGAACTCGCTCCACAGCTCGGAGACCCGGTTGTCGTCGACGACCCGCCGGCTTCCGCCCGCCTTCGCCTCGGTCACGACCCGGCTGGCCAGGCGGTCGATGTTGACGATGTCGACGCGCGCCACCAGCTCTTGGCCGCCGAGGGCCAGCAGCCGGGTCCGGAGGTCGGCGGCGAGGTTCCGGTTGAAGGTGGTGAGCAGGATGGGCTTGTCCGTGCCGGGCGGCAGTTGCCGGGCGAGGTGCGCGACCCGGTGCAGCGCGACGATGGTCTTGCCGGTGCCGGGACCGCCGCCGACCCGCGCGGGGCCGTTGTACTTCTTCTCGACGAGCTTGCGCTGGGTGGGGTGCAGGAAGATCTGCCACCGCTCGAAGGCCTCGCCGATGATCGCCTGCAGCGCCTCGTCGTCCGAGGTCACCTGCGTGGCGGGACGTTGCACCGCCGCCTCGAAGTCCTCCGGGTCGACCGGCTCGTCGGCCCGTACCGGGTCGGTGACCTGCTGGAGCACCTCGTCGTAGGGGGTGCCGTCGAAGAGCGCGAACAGGACGTCGGTGGTGAGCTGCGGCGCCCGGTCGAGCAGCTCCAGCAGTTCGGCCTCGGTGGTGAGTTCCCGGATCTGCGGCAGCAGCGGCTCGGAGACGCCCAGTTCCACAAGTTGGGCGTCGGTGTACGCGTCGAACAATGGCTTCTGCGCAGGCTCAGGGTCCGCGGGCGGAGGTACGACCCGACCGACGATGCTGTCACCGACCGGCGCCAGGTCGACGACTTCGATGCCACCGGTGACCCGGTTGATCCGGTACGCGTACCGCGACAGGTCGTCGTACACCTCGCCGCGATGCTTGACCGCGACGAGCAGATAGTCCCGGTCGGCGATGTGGAGAAGCAGCGCACGGTAGTCCTTGCTCACCCGCGCGGACATCAGCCGGGAGTCGCCGTTGAGCGCCTTCAGGTTGAGGCCGGGATTCTCCGGGTTGTGCCGGAACTTGTGCATGAACTCGTAGACCGCGCCGATGTCCGCGCGGGTGAGCTTCATGACCTCCTTGTCGGCGCGGTCCAGCATCCGCAGGGTGGCTCCGGTGTTCATCAGCTCTCTCCCCCACTCATCCCCGTGAGCTGTGCCGCCAGCTCGTCAATCGACCACTCCCGCGCGGTCCGCGCGTGCCAGCCCGCCTCGGCGTACGCCCGGTCGCGATCTTCCGTCTCCGGATCGTCGGGCGAACCGGTGAGCACGACGGCGATCCGCCGATCCGGCCAGGCGAGCTCGGCGGGCCAAGCCTGATCGCCCAGCTCGTAGCCGACGACCGGTACGGGCAGGTTCTGCCGCGCGAGCTGCTGGACGAGAAGCTCCAGCGTGGCCTCGTCGCGGTCCATGTACTGCAGTACCTCGTGCCACGGCGACTCGTCGTCGACCGGCTCCGCCTCGGTCGACACCTGCTGCGGCGCGACGCCGAGCCAGGTGGCAGTTTCCTCGTCCAAGGGCAGCGCCCGCTGGGCCAACACCAGTCCCGTGCCTTCGGTGACCGCCAACGACGCGGGATCGAAGGCGCCTAGGGTGGAGACCGCGAGCTGGCCGGCGTCACCGCCGCCGTTGGCGAGGAACTGGATGACGTTGCCCCAGGCGAGCCAGGCCGCCCAGCGCTCCTTGTGCCCCTCGCCGGCAACCGCGGCCGGGAGATCGTCGACCACGGTGAGCGCCGACCACGTTGGTAGAGGCTTGCTCCGGCTGTCCACGACCACCGTCACCGGACAGTCCGCGTTGTCACGAGCGCGGCCGACGATGATGTGGCGTTGCGGGGAGGGCGCGGGTAGAGGCTCGCCGCGCAGCGAGGCGAGCAACCGCTCACCGACTCCAGCCGAGTCGGTGGGGCTGTTGTCGCGGGCCTGCTTGAGCATGCCCGCCAAGGTCGCCTCCGCTCGGCGCTGCCATCGGACGAGATCCGGGTCGGCGAGGAAGCGCATCAGCTGCTCGACCGGGTTGGTCCAGATCGCCTCCTCCAGCTCGTCCGGGTCCGCGCCGGGGAGGAACTGCCGATACCGTTCCCGCGCCGTCTGCTTGCAGACCCCGCCGTACGGCGTCCAGCGCCCTTGCCCTTCGGCGCTCCCCCAGGTCTTGACGTCGTCCCAGGTGGCGGCGAAGACGAGGTAGCCGTGGGCGCGCAGCCGGGCGCGCTTCTCGGCGTCGTCGGCGAGCCGGTTGTACTGCGGCGAGGCGTGGTACTTGAACCCGTCGAGGTAGACCGCCACCTCCGGCGCCGGCGCGTCGAGGCGCTTGAAGTGCACATCGGGCCGGGTCCCCTTGACCGTGTTCTGCAGCTTCATCTGCCAGTGTGTGACGCTCTGCCCGCCGCCCCTGACGAACCTCAGGTCGGCAATCCGGGCGCCGTCGTGATCCGTACGCCGGTCGATACGCAGCCCGGAGCCCGGAGTCTCGCCGAGGGTCAGCAACTTGTTCAGGAACTGCAGCTCCAGCTCGCTCTCCACCTGGTGGATCAGCGAGATCTCGTCGGTGCGAGTGCCCTCCTCGACGTCCCAACTGTCGAGGAGCTTCTCGAGCATGTCCAGCGCCTCGCGCCTGCTCATGAAGGCGAAATGCTCATTGCGCGCGTAGCGCAGCAGGCAGCGGTGGCACACCGGCTTTGCCTCGTGCTGGCAGTCGCAGTCGGCGATGCGCTGCCGGGCCAGCTCAAGGACTGCCCGGAACTCGTCCGGCTTGGCGAGACGGTGCAGGTATCCCGTGCCCTGCGGCTGGGTGTCGTAGACGACCACGAAGTTGCGGGTGCCCTCGCTGTGCCCGTCGGGCATCGTGGCAGGGACGGCCTGCAGGTGGGCCGGCTCGCCGCCGTACTGTGCCGCGATGCCGAGCCGGATCGCGGCGGCGAAGGACAGCAGCCGCTCCTGCACCATCGCGGTCGCCGCCGGGATAAGGATGCGCAACGCTTCGGTCTCCAGCTCGTGGGCCAGGATCAGGTCCACATGGCTGTCCGGGCCGGCCGCCGACCGCCGGTACGGGCACCACGGCAGGTGGTGCTCCGCGCCTTGGATGACAGTCGCGCCCGAGGCCTGGGCGGCGAGCTGCTGGCTGGCCGCCGGGGTGCCATCCACCGTGGTGCCACCGCATGAAGTACAGGTGTGGAATCGGTTGATCCGCACCTCCTCGCCGGCGAAGAGTTCGGCGGCGCGGTCGTAGCGTTGGGCACCGAGGTTGAAATGGCGGATCATCGCGTGCCGGCTGTAATCGACGCCGAAGGTGTCGCGGGCGTGCCGCCACGACGACTCAACCTTGGCGGGGTCGATGTCGACCGCGACGCTGGTGGCATAGAAACGGCGGTCCCGGTCATCGCTGTCGTCCCGGATCCGGGCGTCGTCGCGCTTGTCCCGGCTGTAGACCCGCGTCGGTTGGAGCACCTGGAACAGCCGGCCGTGGTCGGCGATGCCCCCGTCCTCGCAGCGCGGGCACGGGCTGGTGTCCTCCTTGGCCAGGTGGGTGCGCACGTACCCGCACTGGGCGCAGACCCGCCACTGCTCGTACGCGGGCCGGTCGGCCGGGCCGATGTCAAGGCCGGAGATCTCGTGCTTGTAGCCGCGCACGTAGTAGCTGTTGCCGGGGGCGATCTCGACGAGAGCCGGGCGGGCGGGGCGGGCGTACTCGCGCAGTTCGCTGTGGAACCGGCGGTCGCCGTCGGTCTGCTCCTCCCAGGTCAGGGTTGCTTCGAGGTCGGTGCGACTGTCGATGAGCGCGTAGTTCGGCAACAGCCCGAACTCGACCAGGGTGCCATGGGCAGCGGCGGCGCTGACCTCCCGCAGCCGGCGGCGGACCGCGGCTTCCTCCGCCTTGAGCATCTTGATCTCGCGGGCATGGTCCGGGTCGCTGGGCACCAGGGTGCCGCGGGCCGTGGCGATCTCCTGGAGACGGCGCCGCAGATCGGCCAGCCGTTCCTCCCAGGTCTCGTCGGCCTCCTTCACCCGGTGCACGATGCCGTCCACCGCGAACTCCCGAAGCTGGTCGGCAGCGGCCCGCAGGACCTTGTCACCGAACAGCGCCAGGAAGTCCTCCACCAACCGGGCCCCGTCGCGCCGGCCGGCTTCGGCAAGGTTGGTGAGCCAGCCGCTCGGGCCAAAGAGCACGTGCGCCCGCCGGGGCATCGGCAGCACGCCGGGCAGCCGGCCGCGCGCGGCCAGGTCGATCAGGTGCGCCAGGTACTGCCGGCGCAGGATCTCCACGGCGGAGAGGAAACAACCGGGCGGCACGATCTGCCCCGCGATCATGTCCCTCGGCTCGGTCAGGTAGTAGCGGTCCCGCTCGCTACGGCCGACCAGGGTGAGAACGAGCGCGTTGCCGCTCTTGCGGCCGGCCCGGCCGGCCCGCTGCACGTAGTTGGCCGGCCCTTGCGGGAGCGACGCCAGCACGACCGCCGAGAGCGCGCCGATGTCGATGCCCATCTCCAGGGTGGGCGTGCAGGAGAGGACGTTCGGATCGGTGTACCGCTGCCCTTCGCGGAACTGCTGTTCGACGGTTTCCCGCTGGGCACGAGTGAGCATGCCGGTGTGTTCACCGGTCACCACGCGGAAAACGTCGCTCTCGAGGTAGAGCCGCCGGTAGTAGTCGTCGGGTGCGGTGTCATCGTGGGCGGGCTGCAACCGGCCGCGGCAGCGGTACTGCCGGCAGGGCTGACCGCTCCAGTCGGCGACCCGTTCGGGATGCTCGGTCTGCTGCCAGTGGCAGGTGTCGCAGCCGACCCCGGCCAGCACGGCAGCGGTGTCGTCCAGCCGGGTGACGCGCAGGTGGCCGGGCATCAACCCGTACACCTGGTTGCCGTCCTCGGTGTCGCCGGCGGCGACGATGCCGGCGGCGGCCAGGGCCGGCAGCAGCCGGCTGAGGTAACTGCCGGCGTCGCCCAGGTCCAGGCCCAGGCAGCGGAAGGTCCAGTCCTGATACCAGTTGCCGCGGGCGGTGATCGCGTCGAACTCGGATCGGGACTTCGGCGCCGCGAGCAGGAACGCAGGCGCCGAGACCCCCCGCGGGAAAGCGGGCATGCCGGCCGGGCGACCGCCCCACACCTGCCACCGGGTGCCGCCCCGCTTCAGGTACGGCGCCAGCCACTCGTGGTAGACCGCGCCGCGGGTCCGCAGCCGCTCCAGCAGGCCGCGAAGGAAGGCGAGGTACCGGGCGTCGTCGGGCGGCGTGCCGGCGAGCTGCCAAGGGCCGGTCAGGTGTACGTCCCGGCAGACCGCGGCGGCCTTCGCGGGATCATCGAGGGCGACCTCGACGCCGACGCTGCGGGTCAGCTCCAGCGTGCGGCCCTGGCGGGAGCGCAGCCCGACCTCCATCACGGTGGCGAACACGAGCCGCTCGCTGATCAGCGACCAGGTCTCCCGGCTGCCGGTGTGCTCTCCCGCGAGGAGGGCGTCGACCCCCGGCTGGTCGTGCAGATCCGGCGGGACGACGGTGGAAAGGATCTCCGGTCGCGCCGCCGCATCGATCATCTCGGCGAAGAGGTCGTCCAGTCCGACCGGCTGCCCCGGGTGCAGTCGGCTGGCGAGCAGGGAGCGCAGGGAGAAGGCGTACGAGCGGTTGGCGACGAAGCCGGCGCGGTGCGCGGCGTCCTGCACGGAGTCGTTGAAGAGCAGCGTCTTCTTCTCGCGCTCGTCCAACTCGCCGCCGGTGAAGAGCTGGGTGATCGCCACCGAGGCGAGGGTGGCCAGGCCGGCGCCCAGGAAGCGGATGCCGTGGTCCATCTGGCAGGACGGGCAGCGGTCCTTCTCGGCCGCGTCGATGGCGAGGATATCGCCGAGCACGACGATCGCGTCCTCACTCGGCTTCCGGTCCCGCTGCTCGTCGAAGGGGCGCACCCGCCGGCCGTACTCCAGGACCAGCAGGCCGCCGGAGCGCTGTCGGATTTCGTCGTCGGTCGCGGTGATCAGCGCGCGGACGCGGCGTTTATCCCGGCCGACGCTGGCCCGGTAAATCTTGTCCGGATCAGTCTCCAGCTCCTGCGGGTCCTTCTCCGGCGACAGCGCCATCCAGCCAGAGCGGCCGCAGTGCCGGCAGTAGATGGCGGGCAGGCGTGGGTAGCGGTTGTCGGCGACCACGGCGTCGGCGTCGGGCGCGTACGGGTCGAGCTCCCTGGGCGGTTCGCCGTACCAGCCGAAGGCGGGCTGGTGGGAGGTGCCGTGCAGCAGCCGGGAGACGGCACGTACCCACAGGTGGGTCTCGATGTTGAGCAGCGGCCGGCCCGGCGCCTGGGGATTCTGCGCCACCGAGAGCAGCCCGACGAATCGGGCGAGCGCCTTCGCCGTGACCTCGGGGCGGGTCTTCATGGCGCTGCCCCAACCGGTGGCGTTCTTCCGGGGTAGCACGTCGATGATCTCGTCGAGGGTGCACGGCCGCGCTTGGAGTGAGTCGAGCACCGCCTTGGTCAGCGGGTGCTGGCGCAGCAGCGCACCGAGACGTGCCGGGTTGTCGAGGCAGGACTCGCCGACTACCAGCTCAGCGACCTCGGCCATCATCCGCTCGGGGTCCCGGGCGTCGACGGCGGCGAGCTGCTCCGGGCTGGGCAGCGGCAGGCTGAAGTCCTGGTGGACCATGAACTCGCCCGGCTCGTAGCGGTCCTCCCCCACCAACGACCCGGCGTCGAAGGCGACGCCGAAGACCTGCTCGGCAACCTCCCGGATGGCAGTACGGCCGTCCCGGCCGCCGCCCTCGCCGAGGGTGGCGGAGGTGGCGACCGGGCAGATCGGCCCCAACGGGTGGTCCGGCTCGTCGAGTTCAAGCGCGGCGGCGAGCCGGCGCAGCAGCATCGCCACGTCGGTGCCCTGCGCGCCGTCGTAGGTGTGGAACTCGTCCAGCACCACGTACGAGGGCTCGGCTCCCTCCCAGAGCGGGAGGTCGTCGGCGCGCTGGAGCAGGAGGTCCAGCATCTTGTAGTTGGTGATCAGGATGTCCGGCGGGGTCCGGCGCATCTCCGACCGCTTGGTCATCACGTGCTGGTACTCAATGGCCGCGACGTCGCCGATGTAGAGGCCGGCGGTGACCCCGGCCAGAGCAGGGTCGTCGAGCAGCTCGTTGATGCGCTGGGTCTGGTCGGTCGCCAGGGCGTTCATGGGGTACAGCAGGATCGCCTTGATGCCGGGCTTCCCCTGCTGCCGCTGACGGCGGCAGTGGTCGAGCACCGGGATCAGGAACGACTCCGTCTTACCCGAGCCGGTGCCCGTGGTGATCAGTGTCGGATCGGCCGTCTTGCCCTTCGTCGACAGCCGGGCGAACGCCTTCGCCTGGTGCAGGTAAGGGGTGAAGTCGGCCGGGGCCCAGTCCAGGCACGCGCGCCAGTCCCCCTCCGCCGGGCGGAAGGGGGTGCGGATCCGCAGGTACGGCCCGCGGAAGATGCCCTGCTCCGGGTGGGAGAGGAACCCCTCCAGGCCCTGGCGTACACCCTCCTCGGTCAGCCCGAAGGTCGTGGTCAGGTATTGAGTGAGGGAACGGCGCAGGGTGTCGGCGGCGATGGTAGGTCTCATGACGTCTGCCAGCCCGCGTCAATCGCATCCTGTAGCCGCTTGCTAAACACGGCATGTGCTTGCCGATACTCGTTCTCCCGATCCGCCTTGTGGAACGGCGCGGCGTACCCGCTAGGAACCGGGCTCTCCTCTGGGTCAGCTAGGTGAGACACAAGCTGGTCGTAGTGCTCCTTCGTCTGCCCAAGTCCGAAAGTGTAGGAATCTGCCGCGATCTTTCGTCCAGTCTCATCAAACCACATCTGCTCCTCTCGCTCGGTGAGCGTGAAGTATCGAGAACGTAGCATTGCAATCAGCTCATCCACCTCAATGCCAAGCCAAGCTGCCACGAGCGCATCAATCTCCACTAGCGCCAGCCGACGCTCGCGCTCCATCCGAAGCGGAACTTCAGCCCCCCAGACTGGCCCAACGTCACCTAGTGGTCGGCCATTCAAGGGCCCACTCACCCAACTCTCTGCCTCCCAGCGCGGATCATAGAGCTCGTTCCACAGTTCCCGATAGGCCGCCGTGAGACAGTTGAGCCTTAGCACCCTCAGGAGGAGGCTCGAGCCTAGAGGATGGTCACTCTGAGGCATAGGCATTGCCCGGCAGTCGAGTGCCGTGAATTCGGAGCGCCCAGTGATTCGAAGCAGATAGTCCATGGGCAGCGCCGCAAAGAAACCAGCCACTAAGGCAGTCGCTCTGTTATCGCAAAAGGCGATGCTCTGAACTGCATGAATATGAGTAGGACCCGGCGGAAGCAGCGCGGCAAACAGCGACCGCTCCATGTTGAACGCAATCATCCGACGCCAGGCCAAACGGAAGTACTCCGTATAACGTCGACCGTTCCATAGGTCCTGGTTGGCACCATGCTCAAATTCATTGGCAGACAACGCATAGTTCGCGGAGGACACAAATGTAGGCGACACCAGTGAAAGATCTACTGGATCCCAGTCGTGGTTGTTCCTGTAGGGAACCCGCGGCTGCTTCGCGAAGGGGGTTGCAATGCCAAGATGCGGGCCCTGCATTACCAGGCCCTTGAGCTCATCGGGCTTTCCCGGCGACCAGACAATGAGCCCGGCCTTCTTTGCGCCCGCCTCGTCATACCCCCTGCTGATGTAATAATCATCTCTGGACATGCGTTGCTCGACCAGCGAGAGAGCACTAATAGCCCTCTCCTCCTCAGTTGTGATGGGCTGCAGTAGAGGAGCTTGACAAGGCGAGTCATCGGCGCCGCCGCCTCGGAGGCGATGCCAAATCTCCAACACGCTCTCGTCTACGTGGACCACCCGACAGCGATGCGGCCTGTTGTCCCACGTGCCGCCATAACGCTGACTTGGCACTGGTCCACTACCCGAATGTTCGAGAGATTCCGGCAAAACGGAGGCGCCATATAGGCGACTCAAATGACTGAATCCGATTGGGCCTTGGCGTCCATAAATATGCAGCCCAAATTCTACGTTTCTATTCGCGTCAGCGAACGCCCAGTTCGCGCCGTTCACAAACCCTGCATGCACACGCAGATGACGGTAAGAAGCCTCTCTGAGAGCAGCTTCCTTAGGCCCCGCAAAGTGTGTATCAGGATGTACCAGCCCCGCGACTCCAGATACGCCGAGGTGCGCCCAAACCCGGCACATCATTGCACGGTAGAGATTTGGGCGAGTACCGGCAATCAGCGGATACGTGACGACATGACCAAGGACCTCTGCCGTAGCGGAATTCGCGACCATCTCTTGAATGAAGGCAGACGCGACGGACAGTGAATGTAGCAACTTCTTCTTCCGGCTTCGCCATTGCTCGACAGGAGGTCGCTCCGTCAGCCGGAACCACGGGTCGTGCTCCGCGAGAACTTCGTCTTCCTTCCAGTCTGGACGTACCCACGGCGGGTTGCCGACCTGGAGGTCGAAACCCCCCTTGGCAAAGGCCTGGGCGAAGGTGAGTTCCCAGTGGAAGAAACCCTGCTGGTCGGCGATCTGGTGGGCGGCGAGAAGCCAGGGGAACCGGTCGGAGAGAGTCCAGGGCGCGTCGACGCCGATGACACCGTCGAGCTTCTGCTCGAACTCGCTCATCTCGCTCAGGCGCGTGAGGTTCCGGCCGTAGAACCGCTCGGTGTTGTCGTCCGCGTCGCTCCGGCCGATGAGCGCCTCAGCGAAGGCGAGCCAGTCGTCGAGGTTGGCCAGCGGCACCTGCTGGCGGAGCTGTTCCGCCACGGACATCCGCCGGGGGCCGCCGATCGGCTTGGTCGACAGCTTCATCTGCTGCGGCTGCACGTTCCCGAAGATGTCCTGGGCCTCGTAGACGACCGAATCCTCGTACGCCGGAACGTTCCTTACGTGGGACACCTGGACGGGCTCGGCGGGGTACGCGGGGTCAGTGCCGTCGAGCAGGCCGACCTTATCGAGCGGCCAGAACCACAGCGCACACCATACGTCCATCAGCGTCTTCAGCCGCCAGTACGGCGTGCCGGGTGCGGTTAGGTCGGCGAGGATCTTCTCGCGGGCCACCGCTTCCTTTACCGGCGACAGGTCGTCGGCGCCCCAAACCTCGATGTCGCGGCGGATCTCCCCTTCGGAGATGGCGAGCCGCTGCTGCACCAGGGCCCACAGGAACTCGACCCGCCGAGCAAGCGCCTGCAACCGCTTTACCTGCGAATTCTTCCCCTTGGCGGATGGGACGCGCTTCATTGCCGTACGCCAGGCCTTGAGCTTGGCGGTCTCCTCGGGTGCCAGTTCGCGCGCCTCCTTCTCCCCCGCGACCGCGCCCCACCCGTCGGCGGGGAGCAGGAAGTGGTGGATGGTGCCCTCGTCGATCGGCCCGTCCCGAAACGGCTTCTCGGCCGGTGCGCTGGTGAGCCACGACTTGTCGGCGAGCTGCTTCGGGTCGTAGAGCTTGCGCCCGCAGCCGATGAGCGAGTTGCCGCGCTGGAGGTGCAGGCCGAACCAGGGGGCCTGGAGGCCGGCGTGCATAACGTTGAGCCAGAGCGACACCTCGGCCAGCTCGACGGCCGTGCGGTTGAGGTCCACGCCGTAGCAGTTGTGCAGGGCAATGTACGCCTTCACCCGCTGGAGTTCCAGGTGGTACTGCTCGGGATCGAGGGTGACGTCGAGTTCCGTCTGCCGGCGGCGCAGGTATTCGGCGGCGACCTGGTTGATCGCCTCGTTGAGGAACGCCCCGGAGCCAAGCGCTGGCTCGCAGATTGTCCAGTCCAGCAGCTCACGCGCCTTCGTCTCCGTGCCGTCCTGGTCAAGGCGGTACTTGAGCGCAAGCTGGACGGTGACCTCGGTCAGCGACTGGGGGGTGTAGTAGGAGGCGCTGGTCTGCCGATCCCGGCCGGCGAGCCGGTAGACGAACGCGCCAGGGGCGTAGCTGACCCGGCTGCGAACGCCGGTGTACGGGTCCTCCTTGTAGACGAAGACGCCGTCCTCGTACTCCTCGGCCTTGGAGGCCGGGATCATCCACGAGCCGTCCTTGGGGTCGCCGTTCTTGGCGACCTCGTAGAGCTGCTCCGTGGCGACGAAGCCGGTGTAGGACATCAGGCCCTCGTATACGGCGCCGAGCTGGTTGATGCCGAGCTGGGCGTACGAGATAAAGCCGCCGCGGCGCTTCTTCGCGCCCTTGGTGAGCATCAGACGGCGCAGCACCTGGTAGAGGACCTTGTTGCGCAGCCGGGTGTCGATCTTCGGACCGTCGGGGTCATCGGGGTCGCTGCCCGGCTCGGCGATCAGCCGGCCGATGAGCTTCGTCTTCTCCGGCAGGAAGAGGTCCGACTTCATCGGTTCGAAGCGCAGGCCCTCGCCCTCGCTGGCCTTGTCGTCCACTTCCGCGCCACCGCGAGGCCGGTTGCCGTCGTTGACCATGCAGAAGAGCAGGTCGAGCGACTCGTGCAGGTGGAAGCCGCCCTCGGCCGAGGGGGCGAGCCGGCGGGAGACGAGGTCGCCGATGCGGGCGAGGCTGTAGCCCTCGAGGTACTCGCGGTCGTTGACCGGCAGCACGCCCAGCTCGGGGCGGGCCTCGGCGTAGAGCAGGAACAGGATCCGGTACAGGTAGCGCAGTGCTTCCCGGCCCAACTCCTTGGCCAGCTCGTCGAGGTCCATCACCTGCTGCGGCTGGTAGCCGGCCTGCCGGATGCGGTCGAGAACCTCGTTGGCGATGAGCTCGACGGAAACCTTCAAGCCCTCGCGCAGTTCGCTGGAGACGCCGACGGCGTGCTGGCGGGAGCCGGCGACCAGGTCGGCGAGGGGTTCGGTGCCGCCCTCGGCGGGCGGGCGCAGCGAGTCGGCCCCGAACAGGGCGGCGACGACGTCGTACTCCTTGTCGTCGTTGCGGCCGTAGGCGGCGTCGAGGCTGACGGCGAGGTACCGGCCCTCACCCCAGGCGCTGCGGTCGGCCAGGGTGAGGACGCCGCCGCTGAGGATGAGCACGTACCGGGGTGGGGTCTCGGCGGCGAAGAGCCAGGAGGCGAGCTTCGCGCCGGTGTCGATGGTTTCGTTCGCGGACAGGGTGACCGGGTCGAGCAGTCGGCCGGCGTCGTCCGGGTCCTGGGCGGCCTCGGTGTCGACGGCCCAGCCGCAGTCGAGCGCCACGATGCCGTGCGCGGTGGTCAACTCGGCGTGGGCCACCTTGATCTGGTGTTCCTGGCCGGCCCGCTCGACGGTGATGGTCTGCGGCTGCGGCTCGAACCCGAGCGCCTTAAGCAGCTCCTGGTGCAGCTTGCGCAGCCGCTCCGGGTCGAAGAACTCGTCGTCAGCCAGCTCGGTTTTGGCCTCGAAGTAGGGCCGGCGCAGGCCGCGCAGGCCGGTGCGAGGGGTCGGGTCGCCGGCCTTCTCCTGCTCGGTCCACTGCTTGAGCAGACCGCCCTTGAGGGTGGTGGGCAGGATCTCGGCCAGGTAGTGCGCGGAGAGGTATTCGCCGCGGTTGCTCAGCGACTCGAAACTCATGCTGCACTCTCCGTGGACGGTACGAGGACGGCGAGCACCCGCAGCAGCGGATCGCCGTCGGTTTCCAAGCGGTCAAGCAGGTCTCGCTGCTCCTGGACGGTGGCGTCGACACGCTGGCGGCGCTTCTCACGATGCGGCCCGGGCAACTCGTCGAAGAGACTGGCCTGCTGGAAGTGCGTCAGCTGCTGGCGGTATTTCCGTAGCGGCTCGGCGTTGGCCTCCGCCCACTCGTCGCGCTTGCCCTCCAGGTAATTCCGAGCAGCATCGACGGCCTGCGGCAGTAGCTGCCTCAACGGTTCGAGCGCGACAACCTCCGCCCGGTTGACCATCGACGGTCCGACGTTGGCCTCACGGAGCACCTCATCCATGGGCTGGATCTCTGGAGACGCGGGCAGGCCGGAAACGGCCATCCACTGAACGACGGTCGGCTGGCCGAGGCGGTTGGCGTAGACGCCCTGGATCAGGTAGGTCGGTGCGGTCACGTCGGCGGTGAGCACCGGGGCCTGCTGGCGGCCGAGGCGGATGAGGACCTTGTCGACCAGCCAGTCGACCATCGGGTGGACGTCGCTGAGGAAGGCGATCTCCGGCCACATCGGGGTCTTGCTCTGCCGGGCCTGGTCGAGCTTGCGCTGGGCGAGCTTGCGGTCGAACGTGACCTTGAGCCGCAGGTCCTCGCCCTCGCGGTGGGCGCGCAGGTAGGAGCGGGGCAGGTCGGTGAGCCGGTGCACCAGGTCGTCGGGGGCGAGGAAGGTGAGCAGCTCGTCCTCGCGGCGCAGGTCGATGTGGTCCTCGGGCCGGTCTTCGTAGATCTCGTACAGGGCAGTGTCGACGAAATCCTGAGTGGAGTCGAAGAGCTTAGGCACTCGGGCCTGGGGGACGTCCGCCGCGACGGGAGCGGTGCCGACGTCACCAAAGAGGTCGGCCATCACGTCGATCTCGGCGTGGGCGGCCTCGTAGGACTCGTCCACTGACTTGCCGTTGAGCAGGTCGCGGACCAGCCGGTCCTCCTCGGCCTTGGCGTCGTAGAGACCGGTCGCAGCCTCGACGCTGCCGAGGCTGCGATGGGCGACCGCCTCACGGTCGAGGAGCTTCTCCGAGACCGTACGGTCGTCCTTCGCGTCCTCCCGGTCGGAGGTGAGGATGAGCGCCCGGAACTGGGGCTGGTACTTCTGCCCGTAGCGGTCGATGCGGCCGTTACGCTGCTCGATCCGGATCAGGCTCCACGGGATGTCGTAGTGGATCAGGTGATGGCACTGCTGGTGCAGGTTGACACCCTCGGAGGCGACGTCGCCGGTAAAGAGCAACCGCACCTCGCTGCCGGCCAGCTCGAACTCCTGCAGGATTCTCTGCTCCTCGAGGTCCGGCACGACGCCATGCAGCACCCGCACGGCGTTCGGCTTGAGGCCGAGCAGGCCGGGGACGACCTCGGCGAGCCACTTGATGGTCGGGACCCGCTCGGAGAAGACCACCGCCCGGGTATCGCTGCCCTTGCCGACGCCAATTTTCTTCAGCTCGTCGACCAGTTTCTGGAGCTTGCTCGAGTCGCGGTCGGTCATCGCAGAGGTCAGCTCTGCGAGCCGGTCCAGCGCCATCCGCTCGGTGCCGATGGCCTTCTTCCACCGGTTGGTCACCGTCTCGTGCAGTGCCCGGTGTGAGGAGAGGAAGGACTTCAAGAGCGTGTACGGGAAGAGCCGGTGCTGGCCGGTGATCGCCTCGTCGCTCCACTTGCCCGCGAGCCACACGTCGGTCAGCTCGTCGAATATCTGCTCCTCGAGCGGGCTGGCCTGGCAGTGCACCGCCTGGGACGGGCCACGGTCGGCCCACCGGTCGCCGATCTGGTCGCGTACCTCCGGGCTGATCTTGGTGCGGCGCAGGTAGAGGTGGGCGATGTCCTTGGCGTCGTAGTCCTTCTCGTTGGCGATGGCCGCCGGGTCGAGCAGCGAGATCAGCTGGGCGAAGGACTCCCTGTTGCCGTTGTGCGGGGTGGCGCTGGCCAGCAGCAGGGCGTCGGTCTTCGCGGCGAGGCGGCGGGCCAGCTCATTGCGCTGGGTGCCCTTGTTGATGAGGTTGTGCGACTCGTCGATGACGACGACGTCCCAGGTCGTCGCGTCGAGGTGGTGGCCGAACTGACCAGCGTCCTTGAGTGTGTCGACGGAGATGATGGCCCGCTTGAAGTAGGTGAACGGGTTCCGCCCGGCGGGGATCTCCTGCTGGATGCGCTGGATGCCGGTCGAGTCGAGCCGCACCAGCGGGATGGCGAACCGGGTCCAGAGTTCCCGCTGGAACTGCTCCAGCACCTGCTGCGGGGAGACGACCAGGATCCGGTCGCCCCGGCCCCGGCGGATCAGCTCGGCAAGGATAAGGCCGATCTCCAGGGTCTTACCGAGACCGACCACGTCGGCGAGCAGGATCCGCGGCCGCAGGCCGGACAGGGCCAGCTCAACCGGGCGCTGCTGATAGGTCAGCGGGTCGAGCAGGAACCGGTCGGCCAAGGCCAGGCCGCGCTCGGTGCGGGGCAGCGGCGTACGCCGCAGCACCGCCTCCAGAAAGAGCCGGCTCTGCCGGAACCGGGACGAGGTGTCCGGGACCAGGACCGTGTCCTCGGGGCGCATCGCCTGGATCTCGTCAAGCGCGGTGAAGAAGGTCGCCTCGACGTCTTGCACGAACTCGGAGACGCCGACGGCCTTGACCATGGTGCCGTCCGCGGTGCCGGTCTTGACGCTGCGAACCAGCCACTCCTCGTCCCGGACGACGATGCGGGAGCCCGGGGCGAAGGTGGCGTCCTGGGAGGTGGTCATCGGTGGAGCCTTCCTACAGGGTCGAGCGGCGGGCGTACTGGCGGCGCATCTTGTCGACCAGCCAACTGACATCGACAGGTGGATTGACGGCCGCCACGGGGTGGACCTTCGTGGGCGTCGTCTCCGGCACCTCCACGCTGCTCTGCTCCTCGACGACGGGCAGATCCTCGGGATCCTGTTCCGGGTCTTCGAGGCTCGGCGGAACAAGCAGTTCCGTGTCCCCGTCGTAGGTCAGCGCGGCGACCTCTTGCCGCAGCTCAAGGGCCGTCCTGCCGCTGGTGGCCGTGGCGACTTCCAGCAGCCGCGTGCGGACGGTGTCCAGCCCGGGGCGGGAGGTCGGGTCGAACGCCAGCATCGCGCCGAGCAACGGCGCCAGCTCGGCCGGCACACCGGAAAGGTCAGGCAGGTCGCTTGGCTCCGTGATCCGCAGCAACAGGTTCCAGGAGTTCGTCGGCGGATAGAGGCCATGTCCGGTGAGCGCGAACACGAGTGTCGCGGCAAGGCCGTAGATGTCGACGGCGGGAGTCAACTCCCGCTCGCCCCGGACCTGCTCGGGAGACATGTAGGCGGGCGTGCCGACGAGAGCCCCGGCTTCGGTCAGGAAGTGCTCGCGGTCGACCAGCACCGCCAAACCGAAGTCGATGAGCTTCGGGCCGTCCGGGCCGAGGATGATGTTCTGCGGCTTGAGGTCGCGGTGCAGGAGCCCGACCTGGTGCACCTTGGCCAGGCCGTCGGCGAGCATCGCACCGGCCATCGCGGCGTGCTGCAGCGCGAGGCGGCCACGGGCGTCGACATGCTGACGCAGCGTGGCGCCGGGGACGTACTCGACAGCGAGCCAGGCCGGGTTCGCGAAGGGGTCGGCGTCCTCGAGGCGAGCCACCCGCGAGCCGAAGACCAGCTTGAGGCTGTCGACCTCCGCAGCGAACCGATCCCGAACCGTCGGCTCCTCAACGAGGTGCTGCTTGATCACCTTGAGCGCGACGCGGTCTGCAGTCGGCGACACCGCGAAGAACACGTCTCCCATGCCGCCCGACCCGAGCGGTTTGACCAGCTCATAGCCGCCAATGCTGCCCAGCGTCATTCGTCCCCCTCACGATGACACCCGCCGAACTGTTGGTCCGTCATGTCGGCCCCACGCCTGACGGACGCATGACGGTACAACGTTGGATGATCAGGCTGCTAGTGGCCCTTTGGCGCACTGTGCGGGCCTGATGGCCGGGAGTCACCAGTTTCGATCCGGCCTGAACGCTGCAACCGGCGCTCATCGGGCACGATGCTCAGGGCGCAGACCACCATTGGCCAAACCGTCTGCCGTGAGCTGGACCAGCTCCGCGCCGAGCGCTGCTGCCTGTCGGATTGCCGACTCGAAGGCGTCGAGTCGCTGGAACGCCTCCCCGTGCGCGCGCTGCTCCTCCAACGACAGCCGCCGTACCTGCGCCCGGCGGATGTCGAACCGCAGCGTCCCCGACAGGCTCGACGCCTGCTTCTCGTTCGCCGACGTCCGCAGCTGCCCGGCGAGAAACCACGAGTCCAGCGCCGCCGGATTGGGCCGCAGCAGGTAGAGGTTCCGCCCGAGCAGCGCCCCGTCGGCCGTCACCACCCGGGCGGTGAGCTGCCGCGCAATCATCGGCACCACCACGTCCCCGGCCGCGAGCCGGATCTCCTGATCGAGCCGCCCGTCGTCCCGACCGGAGGGGCCTTCGCCGCTCAGCACGTCCTGCACGGTCAAGACCGAGGGCCCGCCCACTGACGGCTCACCGCCCTCGGATGACGAGGCACGGGTCGGGCCGAGCAGTTGCAGTGCGCCGGCGCGAGCCAGCTCTCCCACCGACAGGAACTCCCCATCCGTGCCTTCGGGTGCCGGCATCACCTGCGGCATCAGCCCTGGCAGGTCACCGACTAGCGCAGCGAGCCGCTCCCTGGTGCGTACCAGATGCTCCCCCGTCGCCTCGCCTCCGACTGCGGGCTGGCGGCGCGCCGGGGTGAGGTCGACCTCCTCGTCGAGGAGCTCGATGACCGGCACCGCCCGAGCGAAGCCGGCCTCCTCGACCTCCGCGTCGGGTGCGGCGGCGAAGGCCCGCCAAACGGCGAGGATCCGCGGGTAGGTCGCGGCAGCGTCACCGCCTGCGGCGTCGACCAGCAGCGTTCGCGCCGGTGGCGGCGCGTCCGGCGCCGGCCGCCGCAGCACCCACAGGTGCAGGGGTACGCCGTGCGGCGCGGCCACGCCGGGCGGGAGCGCGATGACGGCCCGCAGCGCGCCGCGGCGCAGCAGTTCGGCGCGGATGCGCCGGCCGGCACGGCGGCTGGCGACGGTGGGCGGCATGAGCAGAACGGCGTGGCCGCCGGCGCGCAGGTGGGCGAGGGCGTGCTGCACCCAAGCCAGCTCAGGTTCGGTACGCGGGGTGGTGCCGACGATCCAGCGGGGGTCGTGCCCGAGTTCCTCATCGCCCCAGTTGGTCGTCCCGAACGGCGGGTGGCAGACGACGGCGTCGAAGGTGCGGCCGGCGAAGGCGTCGGCACGCAGCGAGTCGCCGGTGCAGACCTCCCCTGCCACGTCGCGCAGGGCCAGCCACAGTCCGGCGAGCCGGGCGAGGTCCTCGTCGATCTCCTGCCCGTACGCCGAGGTGCAGCCGGCGCGGACGGCGGCGCGCAGTGTGGCGCCGGAGCCGGCGGCCGGGTCGAGGACGGAGCCGCCACCGACGCCGGCGAGCCCGGCCATCAGGTCGGCCAGGTCGTCCGGGGTGGCGACGGGGCGGCCGGGTCCGGGCGCGGAGAACCGTTGCCATAGCGCGTCGAAGGCGCCCTGGGGTCCGAGCTCGTCGGCGAGCGCTTCGATGTCGGGCAGTAGCGGCTTGAGCTGCGGATCCGCTGATCGGCCGGGGCGTTGACCGCGTTGCCGGGCGAGGAGCAGGGCGCCGACGGCGGCCAGGCCGGCGGCGGGTGACTGGCTGGCTGCGGCGAGGTGCCGCCACAGCCGGTCGGCGCTGGCCAGCTCGGGGAGTTTCCCCTGGCCGTGGAGCCACTGCTCGACCTGCCCCAGGTCGAACTCGGGGCTGGCCGCGGTGCCGCCTACCGGGGCGGGGAAGTCGGCGTGCCGTTTGCGCCAGTTGCTGACTGCGGCCCGACCGACACCGGCGAGCCGGGCGATCTCCGCTGCGGTGATGGTCGGTGTCTCCTGCACGTTCGGAGTGTGTCACACATGTCAAGCATCATGTGTGTTGACACCGTTCACAGATGATGCTCTCATTGACGCCGCCACGTTCACAGCAGGAGGAAAACGATGCGCAAGGCCACCACTCTCGCTCTGCTCGCCACCGGTCTCGTCGCCCTGGGCTGCGGCGCCGGCTCCACCGACGACGCCACCAGCAGCAAGGCCGACTCCACCAGCAGCGAGGCCGACGCGGGCGGCGCCAAGGGCGACGACAAGCCCGCCAAGGTCGCGAAGATCGGCCAGCCGGCCCGGGACGGCAAGTTCGAGTTCACGGTCAAGTCGTCCAAGTGCGGCGTGGCCAAGATCGGCACCGACATGCTCGGCGCCAAGGCCCAGGGCCAGTTCTGCCTGGTCACGGTCAACGTCAAGAACATCGGCAAGGAGTCGCAGATGTTCGACGGCAGCAGCCAGAAGGCGTACGCCGCCAACGGCACCGAGTACTCCGCCGACGGCGCGGCCGCCATCTACGCCAACAAGAACGCCGAGACGTTCCTCAACGACATCAACCCCGGCAACCAGGTCACCGGCGTGGTCGTCTTCGACATCCCGAAGAAGGTCAAGCTCGCCAAGCTCGAGCTGCACGACTCGCCGTTCTCCGGCGGCGTGACCGTCTCCCTCACCTGATCCACCGCTCACCCCCGGGGCGGGCGCCACCGCCCGCCCCGCCCTTCCCTGTCCCCACCACTGTTCACAGAGGAGACGTCATGTCCGACCCGACCCAGCCCATGCCGCCCCATCAGCCTGACGACCAGGCCGCCATGCCGCCGCACTCGGCGCCGACGCCGGCTCCCCCGTTCGCCGCCCAGCCGCAGAACGCCACGGTCGCCGGCTCGCCCAGCCCGAACACTCCCGCCAAGCGCTCCAACGCCCGGGCCTGGACCGTCGGCGGGATCGCCCTCGTCATCGCGCTGTGCTGCGGCGGGATCGGGATCGCTGCGCTGAGCAACGGCGATCCCGAGCCGGCCGCCGATGCTGCGTCGTCGGCCGCGCCGAGCATCACGACGGCCGATCCGACCAGCGCGGCGCCCACGACGTCGGCACCGACGACCGCGCCGGCATCGACGGCCCCCGCCCTTCCCCTCTACGACACGCCGGCGAAGAGCGACTTCAAGCTCAAGGTGAAGATCCTGCGCAAGCAGTGCTTCGGCAGCGCCGGCTGCAACGTCACCTACCGGATCGACGTGACGTACACCGGCAGCGGGCTCGACCCGTCCAAGACGTACGAGGTGACCTATCAGGTGAAGGGCGCCGAGGACCCGATCATCAACACCTTCGAGGTGACCGGCGACTCCGCCTCCGTGCAGGAGGAGGAGATGGCGAGCACCAAGCGCTCCGGGGACAAGCTGACCGCCGCCGTCACTGACGTCGCCGAGTTCTGAGGGAGGCGTCGTGCGTCCCGATGAGTTCCTCCGCGCCCTGGACCTGCTCCCCGCTCCCCTGCACGCCCGCGCCCTCCTCCTGCGCCGCTACGTCCACCACACCACCTGCGCGGACTGCCAGCGGATCGGCGACGCGGTCACGCTCGCGCTCACCGCGGCGAACTACGACGAGCTCGACTCGGCCAGTGAGCTCCTGGACACCGCCGAGCGGCTCGCCGTCGGGCACGGCACGGCCTGCCGGACGCAGCCGGACGAGCAGCGCGGCCGCGGCCGGGTCACGCGGTGGGCGGCGGCGGTGTCCGCGCCGGTCGTCGCCGCGACCGACGCCAGCTGGAAGGGCCGCGCAGGCGGCATCGCGTACGTGGTCAGCGACGGCCACTACGGCCTGCGCGGCCGGGGCACCGGCCGGCTCGACCCGACCGGGGCCTCCCGGGTGCTGATCAACGAGCTGAGGGCGGTCGACTTCCTGCTCTCGACCTACGAGGAGGCGCCGGCGGGGATGACGGTGCTGCTGGACAGCATGGTGGCGCTGCGCTGGCTGCGCCGGTGGCAGGCCGGTGAGGTGTCGGCGATGCCGGCCGGCTACAGCCTGCGCCAGCGCCGGTGGGCCGACCGGCCCACGCTGGTCCGACTCGCCGATCAGGTGAGCCGCAGGCCGGACCTGTCGTTCGCGCACGTCAAGGGGCACAGCGGGCACGCCCTCAACGAGGCCGCCGACGGTCTGTCGCACATGGCCCGCCGCCGGCTCGAGGAGACCTTCGACCTTCGGCCACGGGCTCACGACCTGGTCGGCGCCTTCCTGCGGGACTGGCACGCCGGCCTTCCCCACTGACCCTGCCCGCCGGGCACACCGGCTAGTCCACTGCCGACACAGCGCCACAGCTTCCCACCACCCCCTCGGGCGGATCGATCGACCGTCGATCCGCGGACACCACGCGCCTGGAGGAGAAGACGATGACCTCTGTACAAGCACCTTGGGCCGGTCCGGGACTTCGCCCGCACCAGCCGCTCGGACTCCTGCCGGCCGCCGCGCCGACGGTCGACCCGATCGGTCACCGCGGCACTCCACCGGCCCGCACCTGCCTGGCCAGCCCCGATTGTCCTGTTGCACCGCCGGCCTGACCGCCGATCACTTCACAGAGGGCAACCGCACAGCGTCGTCGTACCACCACCGCCAGCGAACCGGCCCGAGCCGGAACCGTCCACCTTCGATGCCCTCCCCGGAGGTCGCCTGATGAACCACACCGAACCCCTGGTCGAGCTGATCTTCGACCGGCTCGCCGCTGACCGCGTACCCGATGACACCGCCGAGGTGGTCCTTGCCGCGCTGAGCGGCGAGGCCGACTTGGACGCGGCGCTCGCCGGCGCGCCGACGGCGCTGGAGCCGCAGCGCGCCGCGGCGGACGAGCCGCGGGAGCGGATCTGGCTCTCGTCGGTCACCGTCGCCGGGTTCCGCGGCGTCGGCCCGGAGCGCACCCTCGCCATCGAGCCCGGCCCCGGGTTGACCGTGGTGGTGGGCCGGAACGGCTCCGGCAAGTCCAGCTTCGCCGAGGCCGTGGAACTGGCGCTTACTGGCGACAGCGCGCGCTGGGCGGACCGCAACAGCGTGTGGCGTACCGGGTGGCGGAACCTGCACGCCGGCGACCCGTGCCGGATCGCCGTCGAGCTGCGGGTCGACGGGGTAGCCACGCCCACCCGGGCGGTCCGTTCCTGGCCGACGGAGGCGGAGCTGGGCGACGCCGAGGTGACGGTCACCAGCGCACACGGCAGGCACCGGGACCTCGCCGAGCTGGGGTTGGCCCGGCCGCTGGAGCTGTACCGGCCGTTCCTCACCGCCTCCGAGCTGGGCCGGCTCACCGCTGGCACGCAGAGTCAGCTCTTCGACGCCATCTCCGCGATCCTCGGCCTGGACGCGATCACCGACGCCGACCGCCGCCTGATGGCCGCCGCGCGCCCCGTCGACGCCGCCATCAGGGAGGTACGCGGACAGCGCACCACACTGACCGACAACCTCGCGGGGATCGACGACGACCGGGCCCGGCGAGCCGCCGCGCTGCTGCGCACCCGGGGCGCCGTCGACCTGGCGGCACTGACCGCGATCCTCGACGAGCCGGAGGACCCGGCCGCCGACGAAGCCGTGCTGCTCTGCCGGCAGCTGGTGGCGATGCAGGTGCCCGACGCCGACGAAGTCACCCGACTGGCCGGGCAGCTGCGGGAGGCCGCCGCGCAGGCGCGCCGGCACGACGGCGGCCGGTCGCGGGCGTCGCTGCGAAGCGCCGAGCTGCTCCGGCTGGCCGTCGAGCATCACGACGACCAGGGTGACGGGCCGTGCCCGGTATGCGCGATCGGCCGCCTCGACGACGACTGGCGGATCAGCGCGGCCGAGTCTCTGGCGGAGCTGCGCGACCGTACCCTCGCGGCCCAGGCCGCCGCTTCCCGGCTGACCGCGCTGCTGCAGCGGGCGCATTACCTGATCGACGACCTGGACGTGCCCACCGGGGACGCCGACGGGGTGCCGGTCGACGACCTGCACGCGGCGGTGACGGCGCTGCGGCTGACACCGGGCGGGCCGGAGGAGCTGGCCGACCACCTGACCGCGCGGTACCCGGCGGTGCACGCGGCCGCGCAGGCCGCGCAGGCGTACGCGAAAAGTCTGCTCCGCCAGCGCGACACCGGCTGGCAGGCGGTGGCCGGCGAGCTGCGGGCCTGGATCGCGTCGGCCGGGACGCTGCCGGAGCGGGAACGCGCCCTTGCGCGGGTGAAGGCGGCGCGGGCGTGGCTGAAGGCGACCGGGGCGGAGCTGCGCAACCAGCGGGTGGCGCCGTTCGCCGAGCACTCGCAGCGGATCTGGGCGCAGCTGCGCCAGGAGAGCAACGTCGAACTGGGCGCCATGACCCTGGCGGGCATGAACACCCGGCGGCGGGTGGTGATCCCGGTCAGCGTGGACGGCGCGGACAACGGCACCGCCCTCGGGGTGATGAGCCAGGGTGAGATGCACGCCCTCGGGTTGGCGACGTTCCTGCCGCGCGGGTGCGCGCCGGAGAGCCCGTTCCGGTTCATCGTGGTCGACGACCCGGTGCAGAGCATGGACCCGGCCAAGGTGGACGGGCTGGCCCGGGTGCTCGCCGAGCTGGCTGAGCAGCGGCAGGTGGTGGTCTTCACCCACGACACCCGGCTGCCCGACGCCCTCGCGCGGCTCGACCTCGGTCGGTCCCGCATCGTGGAGGTGACCCGCGCGGAGCGGTCGGTGGTGACCCTGCGGCCCGGCTCCGACCCGGTGACCCGCTACCTGGACGACGCGTACGCGCTGGCCCGCACCGAGGAGATCGCATCCGAGGTACGCGGGCCGGTGGTGGCGGAGCTGTGCCGCTCGGCGATCGAGGCGGCGTGCCACCGGATCGTGTGGCGGCGGCGGGTGGCGCGGGGTGTGCCGCACGACGACATCGAGGCGGCCGTCGTGGCCGCGTCTCGCAGGTTGACCACCGCCGTCGCGCTGGCGCTGTTCGACGATGCCAACCGGGGCGGTGACGTGCTCGGGTACCTGAGCCGCCGGCACGGGTCGCGGGCGGTGGGCGCGTACAAGGCGTGCAAGGAGGGCGTGCACGGGGCGTACCTGTTCGACCTGCCCGGGCTGGTCTCCGACGCCCGCCACCTCGCGGAGGCGCTGCGGACCCACGCCGCTGCCGTGCCCGCGCCCCGCGACGGCGCCGAGGTCCGGTCGTGACCGCGCCGACGCCCCGGGCCTGCCTGGCGGCGGCCGACCAGATGCTGCGCGGCGCCGGACCGCTCGGCGCGGCCGCGGTGACCGCCGGCTGGTGGCCGCGGGCGTGCGCCTGCCTGATCCGGCTCGCCCTCGAAGGCGGCATCGACGCCTACTGGCGACGCACCCGCCCGGTGGTCGCCGCGTGCCGGCAGGGCCGGGCGAAGCAGCTGATGCTGCGCGGCCGGTTCGGGCCCGGCCCCGCCGTCGCACGGCGGGTCGCCTTCGCGTGGGCGGCCCTGTCGGCCGCCGCCCACCACCACTGCTACGAACTGGCGCCGACGGCCGCCGAGCTGCGTCGCCTGCACACCGAGGTGAGCGCCCTGCTCCCCCAACTCGACGGAAGAACGGAACCGCACCGATGACCTACCCGCAGCCCGGCCTCGACCCCACCCGCCCGCAGCCGCCGCTGCCCGCCATTCTGGGGCCGTATCCCCCGGTGTCCGCGCCCACGGGCGCGTACGCGCCGGTCCCGGCCATGCCCTACCCGGGCGGCGGCTACCCGGCGGGTGGGCCGCGGCTCACCGGCCAGCCCATCTTGACGTCGGGCATGGCGACGGCGTCGCTGGTCCTCGGGATTCTCGGCGTGCTCGGCGGCTGGTGCCTGTTCGGCCTGCCCTGCGTCCTGGCCGTCATCCTCGGCCACCTGGCCCTGCGGGAGACCCGCGACGGCATGCGGTCGGGGCACGGCATGGCGGTCGCCGGTCTCGTCCTGGGCTACGTCTTCGTCGGCCCGATGATCCTCTTCACCGTCATGGTCGTCTTCGGCAGCGTCCTGAGCGCCGCCACCCCGACGCCCTGAACCGGGCGGAACAACAGGCGTGACACGCGGCCGCCACCGCGGCCCGGAAACAGGCGCCCACGAGGCCGCCGGAAAGACAGGAAGGCATGTCCCAGAAGAATCCCCTCCACGCCGTGCCCGACCCGTCCCCCGAACTGTCCCGGCGGGACGACGGCTTCGTCGTCACGGCCCGTTGGAACAGCGACACCGGATCGGACGAGATCAACGGACCGGACGAGGTCGTCATCCGCATCTCCGACGAGGCAGCCCCCGAGGTACGCCGGCACGGCATCACGTCGGCGGTCCTGCACCGGATGGGCCGGCAGGTCGACGACATGGTGGCGGAGTTCCACGACATGCCCAGCGTCGGGGCGTACCAGGTGATGGTGGGCCGCTACATCGAGGGCCGGCTCGCCGAGCTTGCCCAGGCCCGCGGTGCGACCGCTGACGGGTTCGAGGCCGACCTGTTTGCGGTGTACGAGGACCTCGCAGGTCGCGGGCACCGCGATCCGCTCGGCGCGCTCGCCGCCGCGACCGGCCGGACCCGCGCAGTCCTCGGCCGCCTGCTCGACGTGGCTCGTCAGCGCAACGACCAGGAAGGACCCTCGCATGAGCGCCTCGCATGATGCCCCGGTGACATCTTCAGAGCCGGGCCGCAGGTGGTCGGAGGTCTTCCGCCGCAGTCGCATCTCGCCCCACGTCTTCGTCGTCGCCGAGGCCGCAGCAGACGAGGTCGACCAGGTGGTGGCCGGCCTCGGCCTGCCACAGGCCACCTCGAACAGCCTGTTCGACAACGCCCACTGGGCGACCCCGCTGCTCGACGGAGCCGTGACGCGGCTGCTCACCTACGGCCTGCCCGCCCTGCCCAGCGGCACCCGGGTCTACGGGCACCGGCCGCTGCGACTGCTCTGCCACCTCATGGACCTCCGGCCACCCGCCCGCGCGCTGACCGGCGAACGGCACGTGCCAGACATCGGCCAGTTGCTGGCCCACCTCGACCGGCAACGGCAGACCGAACCCGAGGTGCTACTGGTCCGGGCGCGTACGGCGATGGCCAACGACGCGCAGGAGGTGCTGACGGCGGTCCGGGTGTTCTTCGGAGCCGAGCGGCTGACGTGACCGCCGCCGAGATACCGGGATAGCTGCGTGTGCATCCCCGTCATTGGCTGGCGCTGCCACCACCGGTCGCCGTCGCCGCGTGGACCGCGGCTCGGCCAGCGTCAGCCAGAACGCCGACGCTGGCACCCGACTGCGGTTCGCAGCCCTGCTGGCCTGGCCATGCTCGATGGAGCCTGCGAAGTACGTGCCTGACCAGAGTTTGAGCGGCAACCAGCGGACGGCGGACGCAAGCCCCTCCACGGCGGACACCAGCAGGTGGTGGCGCTCGGCACGCTCAGACAATACGGCCCAGCCATTCCTCGACGCCGGCGATGTGGACCGTCGCCCAGGATCGGGCCAGCTCGGGCTGCCGGGAGGCGATGGCCTCCAGAATCGCGGCATGCTGTTCGCGGGTCTTGTGAACGGCGCCTTCCTGCGTCAGTCCCCGCCAAATGCGGGCGCGGGTGGTCGGGCCGGAGAGGCTGTCGAGCAGCGAGGTAAGCAGCTTGTTGCCCGCACAGGCCGCGATCTGCCGATGGAACTCCAGGTCGTTGGCCACGAGTTCGTCGATGCTCGGATCCTCGCCGAGCGCGTCCAGGACGCTCCGGAGCTTGCCGAGTTCCTCGTCGCTGATCCGCTGCGCCGCGAGCGCGGTGGCGGCCGGCTCGAGAATGCGGCGCACCTCCAGGAACTGCAGGACGGTGTCGTCGCGGTGGAAGTCGACGACGAAGCTCAACGCGTCGAGCAGCATCGCCGGGTCGAGGCTCGTCACGTACGTGCCGTCACCCTGGCGTACGTCGAGCACCCGGATCAGCGACAGCGCCTTGACCGCCTCGCGCAGGGAGTTGCGGGACAGGCCGAGCCGCTCCGCGAGGTCGGGTTCGCGCGGCAGCCGGTCACCGGGGCGCAGCTCGCCCGCGACGATCATCTGCTTGATCTTGTCGATCGCCTCGTCGGTGACCGCCACGCGTTCCTTCACCGTCCCTATCTACCACGAAAACCGGTACGTGCTCAGGGGCCGAGTCGGTAGGTTCGCGCCGCGGTGCCACCGAACACCGCCGCCCGCTCCTCGGCTGACAGCGGAGGCAGCGCCTCGGCCACCGCCGACATCACCGCGCCGTAGTCGGCGGCCAGCCGGCAGACCGGCCAGTCCGAGCCGAACATGAGCCGCTCGGGTCCGAACAGCTCCACCGCCGCGCCGACGAACGGGCGCAGGTCCGCGACCCGCCACCGTTTCCAATCCGCCTCGGTGACCAGCCCGGAGAGCTTGGCGGTGACGTTCGGCAGTGCCGCGAGTTCGGCGATCGGACCCGACCATTCGGCCAGGCCGGCCGCGCCGTGGCGGATGCGAGGTTTGCCCAGGTGGTCGAGGACGAAGCCGAGCTCCGGCACGGCCCGGGCGGCCCGGGTCACCGCCGCGAGCTGGTCGACCCGGACCACGACGTCGATCGCCAGGCCGGCCTCGGCGATGGTACGGAGCCCGCGCCGGACCTGCGGCCGGTCCAGGTACTGCGGGTCCGCCTCGCCCTGGAGCTGCGGCCGGACGCCGACCAGCAGGTCGCCGCCGGGCAGCTGCCGGTAGCCGGCGATGGTGTCGGCGAGCGCCGGGTCGGCCGGGTCGGCCCACGCGACCACCCCGCCGATCGCTGCCGTGCTGCTCCCGTACCGGAGCAGGATGGCCGCCTCCGCGGTGTCGCAGCTTCCGCCCTCCACCAGGATCGTCCGGTCGACGCCGGCTGCGGACAGCTCCGGCTGGAGGTCGGCGGGCAGGAACGACCGGCGGATCGGGGCCAGCTCCGGCTCGTCGAGCCACCGGTAGCCGTCGTCGATCCGCCAGAGGTGGTGGTGCGCGTCGACGATCATGGCGTGCCCGCCGGACGGGTGGGGACCGGGGCGTCCGGGCGCAGCAGCCCCTCAGCGACCAGCTCGGACCAGAGGTCGGCCGACGGTGGTGCGGCTGCCTGCAGCGCGGCGTTCCGCCGCACCTGCCCGGCGTCGTGCGCCCCGACCACCACCGCCGCCACTGCCGGGTGTGCGCCGGCGAAGGCGATCGCCGCCGCCGGCAGCGAGGTCCCGTGCCGGGCGCAGACGGCGGCGATCGCCCGCACCCGGTCGACAATCGGGGCCGGCGCGTCGTGGTACTCGTAGGGCAGCCCGGCGTGTGGCCGGTCGACGGCGAGCAGGCCGCTGTTGAAGACGCCCGCGTTGAGTACGGAGACGCCGCGCCGCGCGCACTCCGGGAGCAGCGTGTCCAGGGCGGGCTGCTCCAACAGCGTGTACCGGCCGGCGACCATGACGGCGTCGAGTTCGGCCTCGGTGACGAACCGGTGCAGCACCTGCCACTGCTTGGACCCGACCCCGATCGCGCCGACGACACCCTGCGCCCGCAGGTCGTGCAGCGCCGGATACGCCTGCTCGAGCGCCTGAGTCTGGTGGTCCTCCGGGTCATGGACGAGCGCCACGTCGACGCGGTCCAGGCCGAGCCGGACCAGGCTCGCCTCCAGCGAACGCTGCACCCCGTCGGCGCTGAAATCCCACACCCGGCGGTGGTCGGCCGGCACGTGAAAGCCCTCCGGGTCACGTCGCGCTGCTCCGGCGGGGTCCGGCACGAGCAGGCGACCCACCTTGGTGCTGACCGTGTACGAGGGCCGCGGCAGGTCGCGCAGCGCGTCGCCGAGCCGGCGCTCGGAGAGCCCGAGCCCGTAGTGGGGTGCGGTGTCGAAGTACCGGATGCCCGATTCCCACGCCGCCGCCACGGTGTCCGCCGCTTCGGCGTCCGTCAGCGTCGTGTAGAGATTGCCGAGTTGGGCGCAGCCCAGACCCTGGGGACTCACGGTCACCCCGGACCGCCCCAACCGGACAGCGGTCACGGCAGCTCCCAGACGAGGCGCAGCCCTGAGTCGGTGCCGGAGTAGTCGTCCTCGATCTCCAGCAACTCCGCCATCCGGGCCTGCCAGGGCACGTTCGCGGGGTGGTCCCGCAGCTCGTGTCGCATCCGTTGGTAGTCCTCGACCTCGACCAGATGGAACAGGTCGCGCCCGTCCCGCCAGATCCGCCACGAGTGCACCCCGGCCGCGCGCAGCGCGCTGTCCAGCTCGGCGGGGACGACCCGGTGCACCGTGTCGTACTCGCCTTCCTTGCCCGGCTTGAGCCGGGTGTGCAGGGCGATCCGTTGCATGGGGCAGCTCCTTCCCCTCAGTCGGGACGATCCGCGGCGGGGCGCGGCCGCAGCCCCTGCATGCCGCCGTCGACCGCGAGGACAGTGCCGGTGGTCGACCCGGCGAGCGGGCTGGCGAGGTAGGCGATCGCCGCCGCCACCTCGTTCGCGCTGACCAACCGGCCGTGGGGCTGGCGGGCCTGCAACGCGGTCAGCTCCGCCGTCGGATCCTCGGCCGCCTCCAGCAGCCGGCGAACCCACGGCGTGTCCGCCGTGCCGGGATTGACGCAGTTGACCCGGATCCCCTCCCGCAGGTGGTCGGCCGCCATGGCCATCGTCAGTGACTGCACCGCTCCCTTGCTGGCGCTGTAGAGCGCCCGGTCCGGCAGTCCCGCGGTCGCCGCGATGGAGCAGGTGTTGACGATCGCGGCGTGGGACGATGCCCGCAGGTGCCGTAGTGCGGCGCGGGTCACGCGGACGATCCCGACGACGTTCACGTCGAGCACCCGATGCCACTCGTCGTCCGGGTTGCTCTCCACCGTGCCGCGGGCTCCGATGCCGGCGTTGTTGACCAGTACGTCGATGCCGCCGAGCGCCCGGGCGGCGGCCGCCACGGCCTGGCGCACCGAGGGATCGTCGGCGACGTCCGCCGCGAAACCGAGCAGCGGCTCGGGCACCGCGTCGGGGTGCAGGTCCAGACAGGCCACGCGGGCGCCGCGCTCCGCCAGCAGGGTCGCCGTTGCCAGCCCGATGCCCGACGCCCCGCCGGTCACCAGGGCCCTCAACCCGGTGAACTCGCCTCGTTCATCCATCACCGTTGCACCTCACCATCGGTCCGGTCGTCCTCGTCGCGGTGCCGCCCGCCGCCGCCCCCACTCACCGCCGGTCCGGGCGCGCTCGCGGCGGACCACACCGGGCCGTGCGGGAAGACGTACTCGGCCAGCGTCTCCGGCCGCATGGTGGCGCTGAAGCCCGGTGCGGTCGGCGCGATGTAGCGGCCGCGCGACACCACCGCCGGATTGACGAAATGTTCGTGCAGGTGGTCGACGTACTCGATGACCCGGTCCTGCATCGAGCCGGACACGGCGACGAAGTCGAACATCGACAGGTGCTGGACCAGCTCGCAGAGGCCCACCCCGCCGGCGTGCGGGCAGACGGGCACGCGGAACTTGGCCGCCAGCAGCAGGATCGCGAGCACCTCGTTGACGCCGGCGACCCGGGCCGCATCGATCTGCACGTAGGAGATCGCCTCGAGCTGGAGCAGTTGCTTGAAGACGACCCGGTTGGCGATATGTTCGCCCGTCGCGACCCGGATCGGTGCCACGCCGCGGGCGATCGCGGCGTGCCCGACGACGTCGTCCGGGCTGGTCGGTTCCTCGATCCAGTACGGGTCGAACCGGGACAGCTCGCGCACCCAGCTGATCGCCTCCGGCACGTCCCAGCGCTGGTTGGCGTCGACCGCGATGCGGATGTCCGGCCCGCAGGTCTGCCGGGCTATGTCCATCCGCCGGATGTCGTCGGCCAGATCCGCGCCGACCTTCAGCTTGATCTGGGCGAAGCCCTCCGCCACCGCTTCTTTGCACAGGCGGCGCAGTTTGTCGTCGTCGTAGCCCAGCCAGCCCGGCGACGTGGTGTAGGCCGGGAACCCCTCGTGCCGCAGCAGTTCCTCGCGCTCGGCGCGTCCCGGTTGCGCGGTGCGCAGGATTTGCAGCGCCTCGTCCCGGGTCAGGGCGTCGGTGAGGTAGCGGAAGTCGATCAGCTCGACGAGTTCCTCCGGGCTCAGCCGGCCCAGCAGCTGCCACAGCGGCAACCCCTCGCGCTTGGCCCGCAGGTCCCACAGCGCGTTGATCACTGCGGAGATCGCCATGTGCATGACGCCCTTTTCCGGGCCGAGCCAGCGCAGCTGCGAATCGTGGACGAGCTCGCGCCAGAAACCGCCGAGGTCGGCCAGGACCGCGTCCACCGACCTGCCGAGCAGGTATGGCCGCAGCGAGGCGATCGCGGCCGCCTGCACCTCGTTGCCGCGGCCGATGGTGAAGGCGAAGCCGTGCCCCTCGTGCCCGTCCACCTCGTCGGTGCGCAGCACGAGATAGGCGGCCGAGTAGTCGGGGTCGGGGTTCATCGCGTCGGAGCCGTCCAACTCGCGCGAGGTCGGGAAGCGGACGTCGAAGACCTCCAGGTCGGTGAAGTTCATGCCTGCCCCACCTCCTGGCGCTGGCGCCCCAGCCCGTCGATCTCCAGCTCGACCACGTCGCCCGCGACCAGGTACGGCTTCGGTTCGGGTTGCCCCAGCGCCACTCCGGCCGGGGTGCCGGTGTTGATCACGTCGCCCGGGTGGAGGACCATGAACTGGCTCAGGTACCGGATGATCTCCCCCACCGGAAACACCATGTTGGCTGTGGTGCCGTCCTGCCGCAGGTCACCGTTGACCCACAGCCGTAGTCTCAGGGCCTGCGGGTCGGGCACCTCGTCGGCGGTGACCAGCCACGGTCCGAGCGGGTTGAAGGTCTCACAGGACTTGCCCTTGTCCCACTGGCCGCCGCGCTCGAGCTGGAACTCCCGCTCGGAGACGTCGTGGGCCACGGCGTAACCGGCGACGCAGTGCATCGCCTCGTCGACGCTGGACAGGTAGCGGGCGGTGCGTCCGATGACGACGGCGAGCTCGACCTCCCAGTCGGTCTTCGTGCTGCCGCGCGGAACAAGAACCATGTCCTCGGGTCCCACCACGGTGTCCGGGGCTTTGAGGAAGACGACCGGCTCGGTCGGGAGCGCAGCGCCGGTCTCGGCGGCGTGGTCCCGGTAGTTCAGGCCGATGCAGACGATCTTGCCTGGTCGCAGCGGTGGCCCGATGCGCAGTCCTTCCGTGGCGAGCACCGGCAGCTCGGCCGCCGGGACTTCCGCCAGCCGCCGGATGCCGTGGGTGGCGAGGAACGATGCGTCCAGGTCGTCGATCAATCCGCTGAGGTCGCGCAGTCGCCCGTCCTCGTCCAGCAGTGCCGGGCGCTCCTGTCCTGGTGCGCCCACCCGCAAGAGCCTCATGCGTCGCCCCCAGATTTCATGTCGCACATCCAATACGTCGGTTCTCTGTCAGCTCACGTCAATGCGCTACGGTGCCCGGCTACCCCTTGGTGGCGCCTCCGGTCAGGCCCTTGACGAACTGTCGCTGCAGAGCCAGGTAGAAGATCAGCACGGGCAGCGTGGCGAGGAACATCAGCGCGAAGAGGCTGCCGAAGTCCGCCTGGTACTGCCCGATGGAGCGGTAGATGCCGGTGGTGACCGTGGTCCCCTGGCTCGGGCCGAGAATGATCAGCGGATTTATGAAGTCGTTCCAGATCCACACGCTGAGGAAGATGACGACGCTCGCGCTCGCGGGCCGCAGCAACGGGAATACGACCCGCCAGAAGACCTGCATGCGGCTCGCACCGTCGATGCGCGCCGCCTCTTCGAGTTCGACTGGTACGGCGCGGATGAAGCCCATGAAGACGAAGATGCCGAACGGTACGTAGTAGCCGACGTTGAACAGCACCAGACCCTGCAGCGTCGCCATGAGGTGGGTGAACCGCAGCACGTCGGTGATCGGTATCAGGATCACCTGCGGAGGGATCATGAGCCCGCAGAGCAGGAGCAGGGTCAGTGCCCGGGTCCACCGGTTGCGGGTACGGGCGAGGTAATGGCCGAGCATCGCGGAGAGCACGATGAGCACCAGCACCGACAGGAGCGTGACGACGATGCTGTTGGTGAGGCTGACCCAGAACAGGCGATCCGGACGGGTGAGCACCGCCCCGATATTGGCCAGTGTGGGCGGCAGCGGAAGCTGGGCGGGTTGCTTGGCGATCAGCTCGCCGCGTTTGAAGACGTTCGCCAGGACGAAGTACAGCGGCACGAAGAAGACCGCGGCGAGCGTGATCGCGACGCCGGGACGCAGCAACGAGCGTTTGCCATGTCTCACAGGTCCACCTCCCGGCGCTGCAGGAACCTCAGCGCGATCGCGGTCACGACCGCAACGATGAGCAACATCAGGATCGCCATGGCGGAGGCGTAGCCGCCGTGGTTGGCGTCGAAGCCGGTCTGGAGCACATTGAAGGCGATGGTGGCGGTGGTGCCGGATCCCGGCCCGCCGTTGGTGATCACCTTGATGTAGTCGTACGCCTTGAACGCGGAGATCAGCAGGACGACGGTGTTGACGGTCAGGGCGGGCGCCAGCATCGGCCAGGTGACGGCGCGGAACCGGCGGACCGTGCCGGCGCCGTCGATCGCCGCTGCCTCCTGCAGCTCGACGGGCACACCCTGGAGGCCCGCGAGGTAGACCACGACACAGAAGCCGAGCATCTGCCAGCTGATGATCGACGCCACCGAGTACAGGGCCACGGCCGGATCGGAGAGCCAGCCGGGGGGCTGGTCGACCCCGAGGGCCCTCAGCGTCTCGTTGAGCGGTCCTTCGCTGTCCAGCAGGCGCGACCAGATGACGCTCACGACCACGGAGCTCAGGATGACCGGGGTGAAGAAGACGCTGCGCAGGGCGTTGTAGAGCCACCCGTGCCGGTCGAGCAACAGTGCGACCACCAACCCGAGCACGTTCGGCACGATCACCACGATCACGGTGAGGATGGTCGTCACCCGCAGCGCCGTGAGGAACTGCTCGTCGCGCAGGAGCAGCTGGTAGTTCTCCAGTCCCACGTACTTCGTCGGTGGGTTGAACGGGTTGTAGTTGGTCAGGCTGTAGCCGAGGCTGACCAGAATCGGCGCCAGGACGAAGCAGGCGTAGATCAGCACCCCCGGCGCGGCGAACGACGCGAAGTGCCCGAGGGCCGGCCCCAACGGGCGTCGTCGCCGGGCTCTTCTCGTCTCCTGCGGTGCGGGCCGTGTGGCAGGCCTAGCGACCTGGGCAACCATTGCGCCTACTCCTTCCATTCTCACCGGTCGACCGTCGCCAGCCCTGGTGCGCCCGGGTGTGGAGAGCGAGCGCCGCTCTCCACACCCGGTCGTACGCGTCGCCGGATCAGCCGGCCTTCGACCATTCCGTGTCGAGGAAGGCGGCGGCCTGGGCGGGCGTCTTGCGTCCCGTGATCAGGTCCTGCGCGGCCGCGTCGACCTTGTCGGCCATTCCGGGCAGCAGCCCGTCGTCGGCCGTCTCCCAGCGGAACGCGTGCACGACGGCCTGCTGGGCCTGCGCCTGCTGGTAGAGCTCGTATCCCGCCTTGAACACCGGACCCACGTCCGAGGGCAGCGTGTAGCCCTTGATCGCGGGGAAGAGCCCGTCGGCCTTCACGGACGCGTCGAGTTGCTCCTTGTCGAGCTGGAACGCCAGCGCGAACTTCTTGGCCGCGTCGAGGTTCTTCGCCTTCGCGCTGACGATCATGCCGCCGCCGGTGTAGGCGGGCACCACGACCTTGCCGTCCTCGGTCGGGAAGTTGAACACGCCGATCTCGAAGCCGGGCTTCTTGGTGTCGGCGTTCGCCGCGAACCAGTTCCCCATCGGATACATCGCGCCCTTGCCGTCCAGGAACGCCTGTTCCGTGGCGGCGTAGTCCCGGGAGACTGCCGACTTGTCGAGGTAGCCTTTGGCGGCCAGGTCGGCGAACTTGCCGAGGGCCTTCTCGAAGTCGGGGTCGGCGAACTTCGCCTGGTTCGACCGTCGCTTGGTCAGCCAGTCCGGCGTCTTCGCGTACAGGTCCACACTCACGAGGCCGGACAGGATCATCGACGAGGCGAAGCCGTCCTTGCCACCGCCGATGACGAATGGCGTCATCCCCTTCGCCTTCAGCTTCGCCGACGCGTCGAGCAGCTCGGCCCAGGTCTTCGGGGTCGCGGTGACGCCGGCGTCGGCGAACATCTTCTTGTTGTAGTAAATCGGCGGGATGGTCTGGGTGTTGGCCGGCAGCTGGTAGTACTTCCCGTTGATCGGGTTCGCCGTCGGGTAGAGGAGGTCCTTCAGCTCGTCCGGCTGCCACGCGTAGAGGTTTCCGGCCTCGGCGAACCCGGCCGGGGAAACCGCGATCATGACGTCCGGGAACTGGCCCGACTGCAGGAGCTGCTTGGCGTACGCCGTCCGACCGTCCGCGGTCGGGGCCACCAGCTTCTTGACGGTGATGTCCGGATTCTTGTCGGTCACCCGCTTGATCGCGGCATCCCAGTACCCGGGGGTGAGGTTCGGCGTCTCGAAGGTCAGGAAGGTGACCTCCTGTTTGCCGTCCACGGTGGACGAATTGTCACCGACCGTACAGGCGCTGAGGGCGACGACAGCCGCGAGTGCGGCCGCCACCCGGAATGCTCGGGGCTTGCTCCGCATTGAGCCACCTCTCGTGAGATCGGACAGCGGTGGGAGTGGCGAAGAGTCAACGCCGGAGCGCAGTACATCCGACCTTTGGGCGTAGTGTCAACGTCTGGACCCGCAAAATGCGCCATCCCTTGCCCGATCGATCGGATGACTGCCCGGTACGCAGCATTCCTCGGATTCGTGCAGCTTCGGCTGTTTGGACCGGTGTGAACGCCCACCCCGCGGCACCGAGCCGTCGACCGCGAAGTCGTACGCTTCGCGGACGGAGTTGAGTTCGACGCCGTGACCCGAACCTGGCTGCTATCCACCCCGATACCGGGTACGCGTTGCGCCTCGCTGATGACGGTCTGTTGCTCCACCTCTACTGGGGACCGCGGCTGACGCTGGCCCGGGCGAGCACCGTGCCGGCGCCGCGTCCCGCCACGCTGACGCAGTTCGAGGGCCAGGTGTACGACATCGAGGAGTTCCCGGTCGAGGGCGGGGCCCAGTTCGGTGCGCCCGCGCTCCAGGTGGGCTTTCCAGCACGTTGCGGTCGGCGGCGCCGAATCCGTCGTCTTCTTCTGGCTCCCCGCGCCACGCTTCGGCCGCGAGACGGCACCCGTGCGGCTGCGAGGGCTGGACCCAGCCGCCCGTTACCGTGGCGAAGCTACCGGCGAGGTGCAGCACGGCGCCGTGCTGCTCGGCCACGGACTGCGCCAGCAGATGCCGTCCGGGGACTGCGCCAGCGCGGTGGTCCACCTCGTCCGCGTCGTCCAGGCAGTCGGCTTCCACCAGCGGGGACCGGCGCTGGTCATCCGATGAATGACGGGTAGCCCCCAGCGATCGGATGACTGTTCACCACGTCGGCCCGACGGCGGAACAGCCTGGTCGCCTCCCCCATCGTCCTGTTTGATTTGCCTGCGCCGGTGGTCGTCGCGCCCTACGGCGGATCAACGGAGGTCTTGACCATCGCCGATTTCGATTGCAATCATCGGATGTCTTCATTCGAAACCTCGATGTAACCACTGACCACACAGACCATCGAGAGGCGATGTCCCCATGAGACTTCGACCGCACGGCGGTACCCGACCACGATCCGAGCGGGCGTGGAGCAGGTGGCGCCTGCTGGGCGCCGCGCTCGTCCTCGTCCTGACCGCGGGGCTCATCAGCGCCCCCGCCGCCCACGCGGAGGTCCAGCATCCGCGACAACAGTGGATGCGTGACTCCACAGCCGGCCTGTTCCTGCACTGGGGAATGTTCACCGCCCCGGCCCACCGCGACTGCGCGGAGTGGGAGGACGACGTCACCGAGGGCGGCTGGACCCCGGACTACTGGGTGGACGAGGCCCGCAAGCTCGGCGCCTCCTACATCGTCCTGGCCACCTTCCACAGCCGGCTCGGCTACGCCCGCCCCTGGCCGTCGAAGATCCCCGGCAGCTGTGCCACCGAGCGCGACATCCTCGGCGAGCTCATCGAGGCCGGCAAGGCCAAGGGGGTCCGGGTCATCCTCTACATGACCGACGACCCCCAGTGGCACAACGAGCTCGGCGTCGAGACGCTGGACTCGGCGGCCTACTCGGCGTACAAGGGCCAGCAGGTCGACCTGACCACCCGCGACGGGTTCGGCATGTTCAGCTACGACCTTTTCTTCGAGGTGATGGAGAACTACGCCGACCTCGCCGGGTTCTGGATCGACAACGACAACGCCTACTGGGAGCGGAACCACCTCTACGAGCAGATCCGGGAGAAGCGCCCGTCCTGGTTGTTGAGCAACAACAACGAGGACACGCCGATCATGGACACGGTCAGCAATGAGCAGAAGACCGGGATGACGCCGGCCTACGACTACCCGCAGGCCGCCTTCACCCCCATGCCGCGCCTCACCGAGGCCGACTACAAGCTGCCGACAACCGGCTCCTGGTGGTACGACGGCGGCGACCACACCGTCGACGTCCGGCTCAGCACTGGTCGCTACATCACCAACGCCGGCTCGTCCATGAAGTCCCTCATGGCGGAGACACCGATGGTGAACGGCAAGTTCCCCGCGCAGCAGGAGGCGTTCAACAACTTCATGGCCGAGTGGGTGCCGCCGATCCGGTCCTCGCTGGTCGGGACCGAGGGCGGCGGCTACCTGTACGGCGGCATGCAGCCCGGCTTCTGGAACGACGGGGCTCACGGTGTCATCACCGTGGAACCCGGTGCGGAGACCCAGTACGTGCACGTGCTGACCCGGCCGCGGACGGATCAGGTGCGGTTGCGCGACAACGGCTACCGGGTGACCGGAGTGAGTGACCTGAGGACCGGCGAGCGGATGCGGTTCAGCCAGTCCGGCGGGTACCTGACGATCCTCGGCATCGACACCTGGGACACGTACGACACGGTGTTCCAGGTGAGCACGGCCGGCCAGCAGTCCTTCTACCCCCAGTCGATGATCAAGGCTTCCGCGTCGTCCTCCGGCGAGGGCCACCCGGCCGGTGCTCTGGTGGACGGAAGCTTCGAGAACTACTGGGACAGCAACGGGCAGTTGCCGGTCTCGCTGACACTGGACCTCGGAGACACCCGCAAGGCGAGGTACCTCGCGGTGAACCAGCGGGAGTGGTCGCCGACCTACGCCCGGGAGTCGTTCGGCCGGCCGGAGGACTCGGCGCGGATCAAGGACTACCGCGTCTACGTCAGCAAGGACGGCGTGCGCTGGGGGCAGCCGGTACGCAGCGGCGCGATGCCCAGCGCCCGTGGGGCGCAGTTCATCGACATCGGCGACCAGCGCGCCCGGTTCGTCAAGCTGGAGGTCCTGAACACATGGGGCGGCCCGCAGGCGCCGACGTTCTATCGGCAGCTGCGGATCGATGAGATCAAGGTGGCGTACGACTACCCTGGGCCGGTCGGCACCGAGCTGCCGCTGGAGGCGGAGGCGCGGAACAACGCGCTAAACGGCAAGGCGAAGCCGGCGACTTGCCTCGCCTGCTCCGGTTCGCACCAGGTCATCGGGCTCGGGGGCGGGACCGGCAACTCGGTCACCTACCGGGGGGTCACCGCGCCGGAGGCGGGTACCTACCGGCTGCAGATCGACCACACGGGCGCCGGTGCCGGCGCTTCGCTCGCGGTGAGCGTCAACGGCGGGACCGCGGTGGACGTGCCGATCGCCGCGGACAACCCGGACGTGCCCGTCGCCTCGGCGGTCGCCGTGCCGCTGCGGGCCGGCGCCAACACCATCACGCTGTTCAGTTCGGCTGGCACGGGGCCGGGAATCGATCGGATCTCGGTCGGGCCCCTGCCACCGGCGTCCTCCGTGCCGCGGACCACGATGACGGTGGAGCCCGCCGGTGTGCAGTGGGTTGGCCCGGGGCAGCAGTCGGTCACCGTCAAGGCGCGGCTGCGGCTCGATGTCGACGACGCACTCGACCAGGTCAGCATGGCCCCAGTGGCCCCCGCCGGCTGGTCGATCACCGGCGGCGCCACGACGTCGAGGGAGATGCGCCTCGGACAGGTTCTGGAGGGCATCTGGACCGTCACCTCGCCGGCCGGCCAGGACGTCAGCTCGGCGAAGATCCCCGTGGTGGCGTCGTTCGAGACGCTCGGCAGGCCGAACCAGGTCAGCCGCGACCTGCGGGTGCAACTGCGCCCGGCGGACCGGGTGTTCATGCGGGAGGCCGAGGACTCGGGCAACCAGCTCGGCAGCTCCGGCATCACCAGCTGCTCACCCTGCTCGGGCGGACAGAAGGTGCGCAACATCGGCGGCAGCCCGAACGCCTACGTGCTGTTCGAGAACGTCACCGTCGACACGGCACGCCAGTACACCCTGTTCATCGACTTCACGGTGAACGGTGACCGCTCGTATTTCGTGACCGTCAACGGCGGTACGCCCATCGAGGTCAAGGTGAGCGGCGTCGGCAACAACACGCCCTACACGACCTCGGTCCCCGTCACCCTTCAGGCGGGCGTCAACACCATCAAGATCCACAACGACGAGGACTCCGCACCGGACCTCGACCGGTTGTCGCTGGGCTGACCCTCCCCGCGGCACCACCCGCCGTCGATGCCCTGCTCCGCCAGCTCGTGCGCGAGCAGGGCATCGGCCCAGGCGCTCACCGCGCCGACCGCCGGTCTCCCCAACACATTCGAGGAGGAGTCACCTGTGAAGCACACACCGAACCGGTCGGCGCGGCGGGCTACCGCCGCCCGCCCGACCCCGCGGATCGCGGCCCTCGCCCTCGCCCTGATCGCCACGCTGCTCGCCGGAACTCTCACGGCGACACCCGCTCGGGCGGGCACCGCCCGATGGACAGTCGCGGCGGCCCCCGCACCCGGCGCCCCGAGGGCGGAGGTCATTCACGACAAGACAGCAGGCACCATCTCGCTGGCCGTGTCCCGCGGCGGCCGGACCGTACTGGCGCCCAGCACGCTGGGCATCCGCACTGAAGGCGCCGACCTGACCGGCGGCCTCCGGTTCCTCGGCCGCAGCGACCGCACCGACGTCGAGCGCTACACGACGACCGTCGGAAAGCAGGTGCGGCGGCTCGCGATCTTCCGGGAGGCGCGGTTCCGGTTCGCCGGCACGGGTGGCGCCCGGGTCGACCTGGTCGTCCGGGCCGCCCGCGACGGAATCGCCTACCGGTACGAACTGCCCGGCGACCACGGGTCGGTGCTCGGCGAGGCGTCCGCATTCACGGTTCCCCCCGACAGCAGCGCCTGGCTGGCGAACCACCGCCGAGACTACGAGAACCCCTACGTCCAGACCACTGCCGCCGCCGCGGACGACCGCGAGTACCTTGCGCCGGCGCTGTTCGACGTCGACGGCACCTACCTGATGATCGCCGAGTCCAACCTCGACGGAAGGTACTCCGGCGGCAGCCTGGTGCATGACGGCACCGGCACCTACCGGGTGAAGCTGTGGGACCAGAACGTCCTGGTCGACGGGCCGCTGGCGACGCCGTGGCGGGTGATGGTGGTCGGCGACCTCGACACGATCGCCACCTCGACGCTGGTCGACGACCTGGCACCACCGTCGCGAATCAGCGACACCTCGTGGATCCACCCCGGCCAGGTGCTCTGGACCTGGCTCGCCGGCGGGCGGGCCGCCGGGCAGAGCCTGACCCGGCAGATGGGGTACGTCGACTATGCCGCCCAGCGCGGCTGGCCGTACGTCGCCGTCGACGCCGGCTGGTACTTCGACCCGCAGCAGTGGGACGTCACCGACCCGAACTGGCGTACCACCAGCTGGATGCCGGAACTCGTCCGCTACGCGCGGGAGCGCAACGTCGGCATCGTCGTCTGGATCCACTACCGAGACCTCGACACCGCGCAGGAGCGGTCCGAGTGGCTGCCGACGCTGCACGAGTGGGGCGTCAAGGGCGTCAAGATCGACTTTATGGACTCCGAGTCGCAGGAGCGGCTGCGGTGGTACGACGAGATCCTGCCCGCGACAGCCGCGAACCAGCTGCTGGTGAACTTCCACGGCTCGAACGTCCCGAAGGGCATTCACCGGGTCTGGCCCCACGTCATGACCATGGAGGGCGTCCATGGCGCCGAGAAGAGCAGCCTCACCACGAGCCACATCACCGCCCTTCCCTTCACCCGTAACGTGGTCGGCTCGATGGACTACACACCGATGGGGTTCCACCGGAACCGGCCGACCTCCGACGCCCACGAGTTGGGGCTGTCGGTCGTCTTCGAGTCCGGCCTGCAGAACCTCGCCGGCACCCCCGAGTCGTACGAGGCGCGGCCGGAGGCGGTGCGCTTCCTCGAACAGGTGCCGACCGTCTGGGACGAGACCAGGCTGCTCGCCGGCCGTCCCGCCGACAGCGCCGTCTTCGCGCGTCGCAGCGGAGAGCGGTGGTTCCTGGGCGGGAGTTCCGCCGGCGCCGCCCGGACCCTGGACGTACCGCTGAACCTGCCCGCCGGACGGTGGCTGGTGGAACTGATCACCGACGGGGAGAGCGGGCTCGTACGCAGCCAGCGGGTCATGCGGGCCGGTGACACGCTGCCCGTCGACGTGGTCGCCGACGGCGGCTTCGCCGGCCTGGCCTGCCGGTGGCAACCGAAGATCACCACCTGCGACCGACCGTAGCCGTCCGCGTCAGCGTGCGATGCCGGGCCCGCCCGGCCCGGCATCGCACGCGCCTCGTTCGACCGTCCGAGCCAGTTCCCTTTCCGAGGAGGATGCGATGCGCACACCATCACCAGGCAGTCCGCCGGCGCTGCGGAGCACCATCGGCGCGGCCGTCGCCGTGGTCGCGGCACTGCTGCTCGCGCCGCTCGCCGCCCCGACCCGCGCCGCGGGTTCGGAGACCACGGCCGGGCTCGACCAGGGACCCATCACGGTCGCGAGCTCGTCGCCGCAGCTCGCCGGCGCTGTCAACTGGGCCATCTCCCGGGCACGGCAGCACGTGCAGACCGGCAGGCGGGGCCCGGTGAACGGAAACGGCAGCAACCCCGGCACCGGCGAGGCCGACTACATCCCGTCGTACTGGGCGGGCTACGCCCACCGCACCGCCTTCTACTCGCGGGACTTCGTCCACCAGGCCGCAGGCGGCCACCTTCTTGGCCTCGAGGAGGAGAACAAGTCGATGCTCACCGCCTTCGCGGCGAGCGCGAACGAGGCGCGCAAGTGGTATCCGCTTTGGGCTTTGAACTTCGACGGCAGCCCCTACAACGTGGACTACCGCAGCGACACGAACTTCGTGCGCGAGGTGCCCGCGGTGTTCGAACTCGTGCAGGAGGCCGAGGAGCAGTACCGCTGGACCGGTGACGCCGACTACCTCGACGACCCCGTGCTCTGGCAGTACTACACCAAGGCGGTCACCGACTTCGTCGCGCTCCACGACACGCAGCTGCCCAACGGTATCGCCGAGGGCACCGGCCGGGGCATCTTCCAGGGCGCCGCGAGCTACAACGAACGTAGCGACCACGCCGTGATCGAAGCCGGCGACGGGCTCGCCTCCCAGTACCGGGCGTACCTCGCCTACGCGTACCTCGCCCGGAAGAAGGGCGATCTCGGAACGGCGGCGACCTTCGAGCAGAAGGCCGCGGCGCTCAAGCGGTACTTTGAGGACGAATGGGGCGTCGTCCGGGACGCCTGGGAGTACGTGCGGGGTCGCGGCCCGGCGAATGAGCCGTACGCCGGCTTCGGCCGCGAGAACTCCGTCTTCTACGCGGTCAAGGAGTTCCTTGACGCCGACGACAAGCGCACGTGGGACTACCTCGGGTACCTCGACCGCATGTACGTCGAGGACCGGCCCCCGAACATCGAGGCGACCACGTACGTGCCCGACGCGCTGTTCAACTACGGCTTCGACGAGCAGGCGTGGACCTGGATGAAGGACATCATCGCCAAGCTCCACCTTCCGCACGAGGTGCCCACGCAGGGCACGAACGGCGACTACCCCGAGACGAGCTTCACGCTCGTGTCGCAGACCGTCGAGGGACTCGCCGGGGTCCGGCCCAACGCGCCCGAGCACGCGGTGTCGGTCCGCTCGCACCTGCCCGCGGAGATCGGATGGCTCGACCTCGACCACATCCGTGTGGGCGAGCACGACTTCGGCGTCCGCCACGACGGCACGACGAAGACGGTGGTCAACCACAACGCCGGACCACAACCGCTCGAGGTCACCGTGCAGTTCCCCGGCGGCTGGCCGAAGCTGAAGGTCGACGGCAAGCCCGTGAGGCCCGAGTACGTGCACGTGAACGGTCGGGCGCTCACCCAGGTCACGCTGACGGTTCCCGTCGGCGCGTCGGTCACCGTCACCACGAGTGGTGACGTGAACCCGAACCGGCATGGCGACCTCATCCTCACCCACCCGCAGGACTACGCGCTGCTCTCGCCGGTTGACGGTGCGACGAGCGTGCCCGCCAAGGATGTGACCTTCGCGTGGGAGCCCGCGGTCAACGCGCGGGAGTACCGTCTGCGGGTCGCTCGCGACGACGCGATGACCGACGTCATCGCCGAGGCCACGGTCACGAAGCCGACCGCGAGGATCGCCTCCCTAGATGCCGGGCGGACCTTCTACTGGGAGGTCACGGCGGTGAACTCGAAGACCGGACAGGAACTCGTGGTCCCCGGCGGGGAGTGGGGGTTCCGCACCACGCCCACCGCCGTGCCCGAAGCGCCGTCCCCGGTGGCCGCGTACCGCGTCGATAACGCCGTCGGCGTCATCTGGACGGCGGCCGAGGGCGCGCTGACGTCGACGGTCTACCGCGCCCCGGCGGGAAGCGACGACTTCACGGCCATCGTGACCGGGCAGACCGGCCGGTCCTTCCTTGATCGCGAGGCGGCCGGCGGACCGTACCGGTATCGGGTGACCTCGACGAACGAAATCGGCGAGGGGCCGGGCACGGTCGTCGAGGAGCAGGCAGCTCCCGCCGACGGCCCCGCCGAACACCTCAGCGACCGTGACTGGGTCTCGGCAACGGCCGGGTGGCGGTCGGTGCTGAAGGACCGCGCTGTGTCGGGGAACCCGATCCGCCTCGCCGGCACCGAGTACGCCAAGGGCATTGGCACCCACGCGAACTCCGAGGTCGTTTACGACCTCGAACCGACGGACACGAGGTTCGTCGCGATCGTCGGCATCGACGACGTGCAGCGCAGCTCGCCCAACGCGTCGGTCGTCTTCCAGGTGCTCGCCGACGGCCAGGTCGTGTACGACAGCGGCCTCATGCGCGCGCAGCCGTACTCGCCACCGCAGCGCGTCGAACTCGACGTCCTCGGTGTCGAGCGGCTCGTGCTGCGGGTCACGGACGCCGGCAACACGAACAACAGCGACCACGCGGACTGGGCCGACGCCAAGGTCCTCCGCCTCCCGGGGAGCTGATGCGCATCGCGGGGCGGAAAGTCGAACGCTCCCTTCGAAGGACGCCTGTCCAAGGACCGCAGGTAGTCGTCAACAACCCGAGTTACGACATGGTGGCGGAGTTCCGGGCCGTGCCGAGCGTCGGTGCGTGCCAGGTGATGGTGGGTCGCTACATCGAGGGCCGGCTCGCCGAGCTGGCCCAGGCTCGCGGTGCCAGCGCGGACGGGTTCGAGGCCGACCTGCTCGCGGTCTACGACGACCTGGCCGAACGCCGGCACGCCGACCCGCTCGGTGCGCTCGCCACCGCGACCGGCAGGTCCCGGACCGACCTCGACCAGCTCCTCGATGTGGCACGTCGGTAACCACGCCGCTGGTCAGCACGGCACGCGAACGCGCCGACAATCGACCGCTGGACCGAGACGTCCGAATGGCACAGGCGGCCTCAGTCCGGCGGTCAGCCCGGACAGTGCATTCCGTTAGGGCGTACCCGCGTACGCCTCGGTGAGTTCCTCGTACGCCTGCAGCAGCGTCAGGGTGTGGTCGGCCAGCTCGTCCGTCATGCCCAGCCCACTGCCGACCGCCGCAGTGCCGCTGTTGGCTAGCGCCTCCTGTGCGTGTCGGGTCACCTGGCGGTCCTTCCGCTCCCGGATGAACTCGTCGCCAGCGTCGGCCAGCGCTTTCAGCCTGGTGTGCAGTGCCTCAAGCTGTGATTCGATGTCCCGGCGTAACGCGATGGTCCGCTCCCGCTCGACGGTCTGCTGGCGCAGTTCCGCGCTGTCCGGGGGCAGCCTGGTGGTGTTCTGGCTGCTCAGGTCGACGATCGTCGCTCGGACGTTCTGGTGCCAGGCCACCAGCCGAGCCCCTTCCCACAGTGCGTGCACCAACGTGTGGTCCGCGTCTTCCCGGGGGATGATCTGCAGCAGCACCGGGGAGTTCCGGTCGATCCTGAGGCCCAGATCCTCGATTTTGCTGAACCTGGCTTGTCCATGCCGGTCACGGAGGATGACGTGCTCGTCGGGAAACTCTTCCAGCCGCTTGAGCGTCACGCCACCCGAGGTGGAGATTCCGATCAGGACGACGAGGATCAGGGCGAGCACGACCAGCCCGATCCGAACCGACCAGTCCGCTCCACCGAGGCAGGAGATGAGCGCTCCGACGACGGAGAGAAGCAGCAACACGGTCATCGTGTTCTCGCGGCCGGCCGCGATCTTGGTGTCAGCGGGGATGACCTTGCGGGATGGATCGCCGGGTTTGGTCGTCTCACCGTTCTTGCTACCTGGCACGATCATGGGTCGCAGCGCCACGACTGTCTGATTCTCCAGCCGCCCGATCCACAACGCGAACGGCTGCTTCGTCCGGGACATGCCCTTCCCTCTCATCCGTTACAGGGTTTCGCCGAGCATGCGCGCGACCGACGCCAGGGCCTGACCGTCGAGAGTGACGGTGACCCGTCCGTCCTTATCCCACCGCTGCAGTGTCCAGAGACCCTTGTCGCGGCGGACGGTGATCTGCACGTGCCGGCCCGCAGCGTGCCAGGCGGCGCCCCGCATCGACACGCCGAACTTCCCCCGCTCGAACAACCCGACCTTGCGTAGCTGCGCGCAGGTGGGGCATCGACCGTCGGGGCTGGCGACGCAGGTGCCGCAGAGCCGTCCGCCGCACAGGGCGCAGGGACGAACTGCGTCGGGGCATACGGCACAGGTGGCGCTCAGGCAGGTGCTGCACAGCTCCAGGGAGTTGACCAGGTGGTGCCGCCGGCAGGCCGCCGCCACGTGAAGAGGTCTACCGGTGACGGCGTCGGTCAGGTAGCCGGCGGTCTGTCCCGCCGGCACCTCGTACCGGACGCCGAGCAGCTCCCCGTTGGGCAGCTGCCACTGCTCGTCCACGCGCAGGCCGACGGTGACGTCGACCTGGGCGACCCGGTGAGCCGCCACGCGGGCCAGCAGTTCCCGCACCACGGGGTCGGGCAGGCCGGCGACAGGCGCGGGCGCGGCGGGCGTGGCGTGAGGAACGATCGCGGCGACGGCGTCCGCCGGTGAGAGCGCCTTGCGTCGCGGCTGCCCGAAGGGCTGCCGCGACACGAGCGGCGCGGTACGACGGCCCGTCAGGCGGGCGCGCAGAACCGTCGGCCCGTTGAGCTGGTCGAGGGGTGTGTGGTCGACGACCGTCACGAGGGCGTGCTCGCCGAGCAGCTCGGCGCCGAGCACCGCCCGGTACAGGTCCGGTTCGGTGTCCTCGCTGAGCTGGTACCAGATCGGCTTCTCGCCGTCGTGGCGCAGCGCGAGCAGGGCGTGCTCGCCGACGGCCGCGACGATCGCGGTCCAACCGTCCAGCGCGGCGGTGGCGATGATCCGCGGCGTCGGGCGCCAGCCCTCGCCGGTCCACGCCGGTGCCTCGACGGGAACCTGCCAGTCCGCCCGCTCCTCGTAGACCTTGCTGCCGACCGCTCGGCGGCGCACCAGGCCGTCGGGCGTGAGAGCAAGGCTGGTCTCGGTGTGCTGCCGGCAGGCGCTGGCGACCGTACGGGTCTTGGGGGCCGGGAGTGCGGCGGTCAGCCGTCGCACCGCCTGCCGCCGGGTCACGGACGCGCGCCTCGGCACTGGCACGTCCGCCGCTCCCCCGTGCAGTGCCGCGTCGAATGCGTCGGTGAGGTCCGCTTCGAGGTCGCCCGCGCTCGGCTGTGCCGCCAGGCCGGAGGCGTTGCCGGCGTGCCGGACGGCATCCGTCTGCACGAGCCACTGGAACGTCGTGTCGTGGCTTCGCTGCAGGATCAGCGAGTCGGTGCGCCCGGGCGGGGTCTCGGCGGAGACGGCACGAAGGGCCACCTCGCCGTGCCCGGCCAGCCGGGCGGCGCCCAGCCGCACCCGCAGCAGCGTTTCGTCGTCGCCGGTGGCGGTCTCCCACCGGTGCACGCCGGACGGCGAGATGACGGCGATCTCCGAGCGGGTGGCGCCGTGCAGCACCACGACCCTGCCGCCGCCGTCCTCGCCGATGAGGACGGTGAGGCCGTCCGCGCACAGCTCGGCGGGCAGGCCGGCGATCTGCTCGGCGGTGGCCGGGGCGAGGTGCTGACAGGTGAGGCACACCGGGCCGGGGCCGCAGGTCGGGCAGATGTCACGGCCGCACACCTGGCAACCGTGGACGGGCAGGTGCCGGGAGCAGTCGCCGCAGGAGTGGTCGCCGCACCGATCACACCGGGTCGGTGTCACCGTGGACGGGTCGTTCGATCGGCAGGTGCCACACGCGGGCCGCCGGCAGGAGGCGCAGTCGGTGATGACGCCGCCGTCACCGCAGCACGGCCCGTAGGCGCGCGCGCAGACCGGGCAGCCGGCCACCTGCTCGCTGTCGACCAGGTGCCCGGCGCTGTCGACGTACACCGGTCCGCGGGCCGGGTTTCCGTCTGCCAGGGTGACCGCGATCGTCTCGCCGGGGGTGACGAGGGTCCGCCGGTCGAGCAGCCGCGCGTTCAGTGGCGCGGCCGGAGCGACCAGGTACTGGCGAGAGGCCGCGCCGTGCGACGAGTGCCACTGCTCGTCGATGGTGACGCAGTCGGCGACGGAGACCGGCGTGACCGGTTCCGCCAGCTGGTCGAGCACGTACCGCAGGGCGTCGTCGTCGGCGAGCCGGGCCGCCGCGAACTCTCCCGTGGTGGCGTCCGGGCCGAGGAATCCCGTCTCCGGGTCGCCGATCTGCTGCTGCACCAGGGCCTGCTGGGTCTTCACGGTACGCGTCACGGCGACGTCCGCCGCCGCCGCGCTGTAGCGCAGGTCCTCGGCGGGCGGCGCGGTCCAGGGGTGTCGGACGACCACCCGGTTTGTGGGCAGACCGGCGGCCATGACCCGGCGTGCGAGATGTTCCTCCGCCTGCACCGTGGCGCCGGGGAGCGCCGGGACGAAGAGGGTGCTGCTGCGGGTGCCGTCGGTGAGCAGGCACACGTAGGAGCGGTGGAGTCGGTCGACTTCCACGCTGACCGGCCCCACCACGGTCTGCGCGACCGCCCGGCAGAACGGCGCCACGTCGTGGCGGCTGGCCTGCAGCGGCTCGCAATCCTCCCGGGCGAGCTGGGGTTCCTGGTCACCGTCGTGCCAGAGCTCCCGGTATACGAACTGCCCGTCCTGGATGTCGACCCGCTGCACCGCGGCGAACGGCATCGCCGCGACGGCCGGGGCGGGCGGGGCCGCATGGCGGCCGCGGAGATCGGCCAGCAGCACCCTGAATCCGGCCTCGTCCTCAGCGGTAACCGGCGGGCCGGCAAGCTCGGGCACCAGGTCGGCCACCATCGGATCGACGTCAGGCCCGCCGTCGGGCTGCCAGGTCCACCACGCCGACGCTGACACCTTCGCCCACAAGCTCCCGGCCGTCAGGTCGGCGGACGTGACCTTCGGGGCTGCCGCGGTCAGGCCTGCGCCGGCGGGCAGCTGCAGCCGATGGGCCAGTCCGCGCAACCGGGCCCGGAGCGGATCGTGGACATCCGCCGGCGGCACCAGCGTGTGCCGGTCACCACGTGCGTCCACGAGGACGGCGTGGCGCTGCCCGACGAGCAGGCACGCCGAGCCGCCGAGGCGCCAGCCGATCTCCCAGTCCGTGTCGAGATCCGGGGCTCGCTGCGGCCGGGCGCAGCTGCCGCAGAGGGGACCACCGGAGCGGCACGTCCGGCAGGCGTCCCGACCGCAGCCGCGACACGCCCGCACCGCGCGCTTGGGCCCGCAGGCGTCACACCAGTGGGTGTCGCAGGTTTCACACAACGACAACGCCGAGGTGTCGACGACGTGGGCGTCACCGCACAGGGCCAGCGTGCGAAGCGGTTGCCCGGTGGCCTCACAGGTCAGGCCGTGCTGGGCCAGGTTGCCGCTCCAGGGGTAGCGAAGCTCGCGGATGGTGCCGCTGGTGTGCTCCCAGCGTTCCACCACGACGAGCCGATCGGAGCCGTGCATCTCCAGGGTCAGCAGCTCGGCGCGCAGTTCGGTGTCGACGATCTTCGGCGCGGGTCGGCTGGCGGCCTCGATCGCTCGGGTGAGCTGGCGTTCCCGCTCGTAAATCTCGAGGTAGGCCTCGGAGTCGCCGCGCTTGCGGTAGGCCTTCTGCGCCGAGGCGAGCTGCTTTTCCAGGTTGGCGACGAGGGCTTCCTGGGCTTCCTGCTGCCGGCGCTGCTCGGCTTCCCGCGCTTCCCGGAGGGTCTGCCGCAGTTGCACGGCGGCCTGCTTGTCGACGACGTCGAGGACATCTTTCTCCGGCAGGGCCGCCGGCATGGCGGCCCCGTCGGGCAGCGGCACGCGGCGTCGCTTGGTGTCGACCGCCGGTCCGACGGCGACGGTCACCAGCTGCTGGTTGCCGCTTGTGGCGCCCTCCTGCACCCGGTAGGTGGCCCGGGCGGCCCACTCGTCCGCCGGCTCGATGTGGCGTTTCACCAGCTGCACGTCGGGGCTGTGCCCGAGGGCGGGCTTCTGGTGCACGTCGGGGATGGTGGCCACCGTGCCCGCCAGGTCGCCGCGTTCGCGCAGCACCTCCAGCAGTTCGTCGAAGAGCTCGGATCCGACGACGCAGAGCTCCGCTTCCGGATGGTGATCCAGAGCGGCGTTGGTGAAGGCCAGGAACAGTTCCCGGCGGCCGCCCAGGGCGGCCGCGAGGTCGTCCGGCAGGGTGGCGACGGTGAGCCCTTCGGAGGGTTGAGTGAGCGTCGCCCCTGCCGAGGTCAGGAATCGGCCGACGAACCGCTCGAGGTCCTTCTGCCGGCGGCGCGGGCGCTTGGACGCCTGCGGCAGCAGTTCCCGCGCCTCCGGCTGCGCCGCGCGCTTGCGCCGCTCCTCCTGCCGTTGGGCGAGCCAGTCGCTGAGCCCGGCGTCCGCGGTCATCATGGTCATGGCCCGGCTGCGGGCCTGCTCCAGCTGCGTTCCCAACTCGTCGAGCCGGCGCTGCATGGTGGCGTCGCTCTTGGCGTAGAGGGCTTCGAGGACCCGGTTCTCCATGCTGGAGTCCTGGGTGCCCTCCAGCTCGCCGAGGACCGTCACGACCTGACCGAAGAGCAGCTCGAACATGGCCAGCTTGTCGTGCAGCAGCCGGTAGACGGCCTCGTCGAGGGTGTTCCGGGCGAAGAGGTTCGCGATGTGCACGTCGCGGGTCTGGGTGAGCCGGTGCACCCGGCCGATGCGCTGTTCGACCCGCATCGGGTTCCACGGCAGGTCGTAGTTGAGCACACAGTTGCTGACCTGGAGGTTTTGCCCCTCGGCGCCGGCGTCGGTGGAGACGAGCACCTGAGCGCGGCCGGAGCGGAAGTCGGCGACGGACGTGCTCCGGGCGGCGTGGGTCATGCCGCCGTGGAACGGGGCGGCGTTGATGCCGGCGCCGTCGAGCAGCCGCAGGATGCCGGTGAGGGTGTCGGTGTGCTGGGTGAACATGAGCACCCGCCCGTGTTCGTCGAGCCAGCGCTGGACGACCTTCAGCGCTGTCTGCTCCCGGGACGTGTGCCGGATGTCCCCGGCCAGGTGACCGATCTCGGTTAGGACCTGCCGCAGCTGCCGGTCCGATTCCCGCTCGGCCATCCGCAGGGCGCTGCGCGACACCGCCTGCGGGGACGCGGTCAGGCGCAGCGCGAGCTGCCGGCGACGCATGGTGTCGGCCGGCCCGGTCATCCGGTGGCGCAGCGTGTCCAGCAGGAGGTCATAAAGCTGGCGCTCCGGCGGGGTCAGCACCACACCGTGGTCCTGCGGGGGCATCCGGTGCACCCGATCGACCCCGGCCTGCTGCCGGGTCGTCCGCACCACCACGCTGCTGATCAGCTTGCGCAGCTCGACGGCGTTGACCGGCCGGCGCGGATCCTGCCGGTCAACGAAGCGGCGGGAGAAGTCGTACTCGGAATCGAAGGTGCCGGGCCGCAGGAGTTCCACCAGCCGGTACAACTCCAGCAGGTTGTTCTGCACCGGGGTGGCCGAAAGGAACAGTGCCCGGGGCGCCTTGGCGATGAGATCGCCGACGGTCTCGCGGGTGCGTTTCGCGCCGGCACCGGACAGCCGGTGGGCCTCGTCGACGATGACCAGGTCGAACCGCTTGCGGAACCGCTCCGCGTTGCGCAGCACCAACTGCAAGGTCATGATCAGCCGGTCCTGCTCGAAGGCCCTGGCGTCCAGCCCGCTGGCCACCACGGTGAAGTCCTCGTCGAACTTGTCGCGCAGCTCGTCACGCCACTGGTCCCGCAGCGGCGCCGGGCAGATGATCAGAACGCGCTGCGCGAGGCCGCGCAGCATCAGCTCCTTGAGAACCAGACCCGCCTCGACGGTTTTGCCGAGACCGACCTCGTCCGCGAGGATGCCACGCCCGCCCATCCGGGTCAGCACGGTCCGGGCCGCCGCCTCCTGGTGCGGCATGTGCTCGATGTGCGCGGCGTCGATGGCCAGCAGCTCGTCGAACTGGTCGAGGGTGGCCAGGCGTTCCCCCTCCAACCGCATCTCGACCGCGTCGGCCGGATCCCAGCCGCGATTCTTCAGCGCGCCCACGGCGTGCTTGCGGGCGCTCTTGAGGAAGCCGATCTCCCCTTGCCAGGCGTACTCCTCGCGCTTCCGCAACCGGTAGCGACCGCCGGTGCTCGCGCGGCGCTGCGACCGGGCGGCGGCCGCCGTGGCGGCGGCGCCCTTGGCGACCGGGGCAACCGGCGTCGGGACGACGACGCCGGGCAGCCGGGTGGCGGTCGACAGCTGCGCCCCCGGGGCGGTGACCACGAGCCGCAGCGCATCCTCGCCGCGACGCTCCAGCCGCAGCAGACCACCCACCCGGGCCGTGTCCTGCAGGTACTCGGCCAGCGCCTCTCCGTGCAGGCGCCGCCGGCCGGCGATCCACGCCACGGGGAGCGACTCGTCGTTCACTACGACAGTCAGGTCGGCGGAGTGGCTGGGTAGCCCGAGGCGGGTGTGTTCCACAGGTCCCAGGGAGATCTCCCCGGTCTCCAGCAGCTGTTCGGTGATGACCCGCTCGACGCTGACCAACTCACCCACGACGGCCCCCCAACCGTTCCCGCCCGGCATCCGTGATCGCCAGGCTCATGTAGCTCCTGCTGTCCCTGCTGACCTCGTCCCGCACCAGCAGCCCTTCGGCGACCAGGCGAGCAGACGCCTGGTCCCACCGCCGCTCGGCACCACGCACGTGCCGGAGCGCCCCGAACTGCGGGCACCGGCGCAGCCCGGCACCGATCGGGTGTCCCCCGGCCAGCACCTCCGCCCCCAGCACGGCCGCCTTCAACCCGACCGCGCCGTAGCGGCCCGTACGCAGCGTGGACGCCCACGCCACGGCCTGCAGGACGGTGAGCTCGACGTTCACGAGGTTTTCCGGATCCGGCACCGCTGAAGCGGGAAGATCATGCCACGCCGACCGTCCCCCACAGGCGTCGCACGGCTCGCATTGATCACCACAGGTGTACGGGGGAAATCCGAAGTACCGCACGATCGCGGCGCGGCGGCACTCCATGCCGCCGACGTAGGAGATGACGGCGTCGAGCTGCTCGCGCTGCCAGGCGTTCCACCGACGGATCTCCCGGCTCAGCAGTGCCGTGTCCACCTCGCGCGCCCGCAGTCGCAGCCGGCGGTAGCGCTGCGACGAGGAGAAGGTGATGAGTCGGTCCAGCGACCAGGCGACCAGATCGTTCTCCAGTTCGTCCGGGTCGATGCCCTGCTCCTGTTCCAGCCGGTCGAAGTCGATGCGGCTGCCGACCTGCGGCCGCATTCGCAGCAGCACGGACATGTGCCGGAACCGGCGCCGCTGCTGCTCGTCCTCCGGCTCCCGCACGCCCACGTGCACGGTCCCGCGGGCCGAGCAGTCCGGCAGTTGTTCCACCGCGCCGGCGCGTTCCAGCCAGCCCAGCAGGACGTTGAGCTCGTCCGCCTCGACACCGGCGGCCTCGGCCAGCTCCTCCGGGTGGAACACCACGTCCCCGCCGCGGCGGCGCTGCTCGCGCAGCAGCGTCAGCACCCGCTGCGCCTGGGAGCGTCGGTCGCCTTCCGCCGTGTTGGCCACCTGGGCGCGGCGGCGGGCGATGTCGCCGCCGCTGTAGAGCAGGACGCAGTCGCCGCGCAGCTGAGCGGCGCGCGCCGCCCGACCGGCCTCCTGCACGTACGCGTCGAGCGACTCGGGCAGGTCGTAGTGCACCACCCAGCCGACGTCCGGCTTGTTCACGCCCATGCCGAATGCCTTGGTCGCCACGATGATCTGGGTGGTGCCGGCGAGGAAGTCGTCCTGGACGGCCTCGCGCTGTTCCGGCACCATGCCCGCGTGATAGTGGCGGGCCGCCAGCCCGGCGCGCCGCAGCAGCGCCGCGATCTCCTCGGTGACCGCCCTCCGCGACGCGTACACGATGCCGGGCGTGGTTCCCATGGCGGTGGCGATACGCAGCAGCTCCCGGGCCCGCTCCCGTTCGTCGGCCACCTTGGTGACCCGGAAGCGCAGGTTCGGACGGTCGGAGGGCCGGGTGACCGTGACTGGGTCGCGCAGCTCGAGGGTGGCCACGATGTCCTGCACCACGGGACGCGTGGCGGTGGCGGTCAACGCCATCCGCGGGGCACGGTCGAGGTGGGCGACAGCGCGTGACACCTGGCGGAACTCCGGTCGGAAGTCGTGCCCCCAGTCGCTGACGCAGTGCGCCTCGTCGACCACCAGGCCGGCCAGGTCCTGACGCTCCAGCGCCACCCGCAGCACCGGATCGCGCACCAGCCGCTCCGGGGACACGTACAGCAGCCGTACCTTGCCCTCGGCCAGATCCCGCAGGATCTCGTTGCGGACGGCCGCCGGCGTGCTGCCCGTGATGCCCTGGACACCGCGCAGGCCCCGACGACCCCGAAGGTCGTCCAACTGGTCCTTGATGAGCGCGACGAGAGGACTGACGACCACCGTCGCGCGATCCTGCGCGCGCAGCAACGCCGGCAGTTGGAAGCACAGCGACTTGCCGGTGCCCGTGGGCAGCACACCGACCGTGTCGAGGCCGGCGAGGTGGGCCAGCATCAGCTGCAGCTGCTCCTCCCGCAGCTCCTGCACCCCGAACAGCAGGCGCGCACCCTCGCGTAGCTTAGGCTCCGGGTCCTCCCCCGGCGTCAGCCGAAGCCGCTGCACGATCGCATCGACCTCGCTACCCGCCAACGCCAACGCTGCGCTCAGGTCCGGCTCCTCACCGGTGACGAAGCGAAGGGCGTAGCGCCAGGCGTCGTCCCGATCGACTGCGTAGTGAAGCTCCGGACCGGGAAGCGTGGACAGCAGCAGGCGGTTCGCGCTGCTCGGCGACTGCATCCGCCGATCGCAGACCAACGCCACACCGCGGTCCGACTCCCTGCGGATCAGCCGCCCGAAGCCCTGCGCGAGCAGGACGGCCGTCTTGGGGACCACGTACTCCAGGAAGGGGTCACCGCCGCGGTCGGCGATGGCGCGAGCCCGGGCGCCGACCACGGCGTCGTCGGGGTGGGGATAGGGCGGCTTCTCGATGACCAGATAGCTCAGCGTGTCGCCGGGGGCATCAAAGCCCTGCCAGTAGGAACGCAGCCCGTACACGACGGTGCCGGGATCGGCCCGGAACCGGTCGGCGATCTCCGTACGGCCCGCCTCACCCTGCACCAGCAGGCGCACTCCACGGTCGGCGAGGGCGTCACCCTGTTGCCGCACCAGCTGCGCGACCGCCTCCATGCGTCGGCGTGCCGCGAACAGGGTCATGGATCTGCCGCCGGTCAGGGAAAGCAGCCCCACCTGGTCACGGGCGAGGTCCTCGACGAACTCCCGCTCCTGGCTGGGTACCGGGACCGGTAGGTGACTGGTGAGCACCACGGCCGACTGCGCGGCGTAGTCGAAGGGGCTGGGCAGCTGACGGCCGTCGAATACCCCGGGCTGGCTGCTGCCGGGCTCGACCCGGATCCCCAGGCGGGACGCGACGTAGTCGAACGTGCCGCCGGTGGTGAGGGTGGCGCTGGTCAGCGTGACGCTTCTGGCGGGGCGCACGACGGCGTCCGCGAAAGCCGGACCGACATCGACGGGGATGCACTCGAAGGTCCAGTCCGGCTGCGGGTCAGCGGCCTCGGGGCTGGCCGGGGAGTCAGACGGCGGGTCGGCGGAGAGCCGGTACACCCACAGGTGTTCGTCGGGCAGGTCCCGCAGCCGCCCCAGCACCTCCGCGGCATCGGTCACCGCGTGGGTCAGCCCGCCGAGGCGGGACACGACGCTTCGCAGCAGCGGATGGCCGTCGCCCAGCTCCGCGAGGCGGGCTCGCGCGGCCGTTTCCACCGCCGTCAGTTCGGTCAGCAACTCCCGCAGGCCACGGCCGGTCTGGCGGACCTCTTCGACGAGCTGTCGATACTCGTGGCGCCCGTGCACCACTCCGCTGCGGGGCACGGCCGAGCGACTCGGCCCGCCGTACTCGTGCAGGTAGCGCAGGACGGCCGACGTGAGGCTGTCGCAGTCCCGCCGCAACGATCGGGCCATCGCGGGAAACCGGCGGCCGGCACGTAGGTCAATGCCCGAGACCACCAGTCGGCGCAGTTGACGGTCGAGGCCGGACCGCCCGTCCAGCCGGGTGGCCAGAGCGAGCAGCTCCCGACGGCCGACGGCCTCCGTCCAGGCCGCCGTCAGGGAGTCCTCCAGCTCGTGGGCCTCGTCGAAGACCAGGTCGCCCGCGCCGTCGGCAAGCACGTCGCCGGGACTGCGCACCCCCTGCTGAGCGAGCCGCGCCCAGGCGGCGATCAGAGCGTGATTGACGGCCAGGACGCCCGGACGCTCGGCCATGCCGGCGAGCCGCTTGAACAACGGACAGGTCGCCACCCACGCGCACCGCTGCCGCTCGCAGGATCGGGCATCAGTGCGCAGCACGTCACGCGCCGTGGCGTAGGCCGGACGGCCGCGGCTGAACGCACGGTCGGAGATGTCGTCCCACACCCCGATCTGGCTGACGGCGAGACCCCGGATCGCGACGGCGAGCGCCAGCCACTGATCCGGATCCGTCTCGTCATCCCCTGCGTCGAGAGCAGCGGCGATCTCCCGCGGGCAGATGTAGTTGGAGACGCCGAAGAGCTGGCGCAGCGGGACGGAGAAGAGCCCTTGCTCCCGCAACCGCGTCACGTCACGGCGCAGTTGCTGTTGCAGGACCTTGGTGGCGGTGGCGACCACGACGGGACGGCGCGCACCACCGGCACGGCCGGCACTCGGCGTGAGGTAGGCGAGCGACTTGCCGGTGCCGGTGGGTGCCTCGACGGCGAGCAGTCCGCCGGCGTCCAAGACCTCGCCGACCGCCGTGGACATCTCGCGCTGGGACGGCCGCGCGGCGTAGCCCTGGTCCGTCAGCCGGCCGAACACCTGACGCACCGCCTCGAGCGCCGACCGGTGACCCTCGCCTGAGGAATCGAGCAGCGGATCCGGTGCGCAGGTCAGTCCGTCACGCGCCCGCTCCGGCAGCGGCCCGTCCGGAAGCAGGCGTGCCACCGGTGAACCCGCCGCCGCCAGGCACACGCGGGCGAGCTGCCAGGACGGCTCCGAGTCGTCGATCTGCTCCAGGATCAGGCGCAGGCAGGCAGCCGCGGCACGAGCGCCGGCGGCAAGGTCGTCACCGTCGCGGACGACCCCCCAGCTCTCGCACAGCTCGGCCAGCCGCCCGCCGTGCCGCGTCGGCTCCTGGAGCAACGCCAACAGGCGCAGGTCGATGTGCAGGTCGGGCAGACACTCCGCGACGCGCTGCGGCAGCCGCGACCAGTCGTCGTCGTGCGTCACCACACACGCCGCCTCGGCGGTGAACAGGCGTAGCTGATTGCCCTGCTCCGCCCCGCTGGGAAAGACGAGGCACTTCCCGTCGTTCATCCGCACGGCTGCCAGCGTCACCTCCCCCCGCGGATCCGGCAGTGACACGGCGAGGACGACACAGTCGGCCACCGAGAGGGTGGCGGGGAGCGGCGTTCGACGCCATGCCGGAACCCGCGAAGGGCGGCGCTCGATCGGCGGATCGGCCGCATCCGCGGAGGTCTGGGAGGGAACGCCGAGACGGCCCTGCTCGTCGAGAACGAAGGCCTCCGGGAAACGCTCCGGCAGTTTCGCCAGCCGGGCCGCCGTGAGCACGATGCCGCTAGCCCGCAGGAGGGTCACGACCTCCTCCGGAGGCAGAGGTCCCCGCTGCAGCAGCAGATCGTTGGCCGCCGTCAGATTCGGCGGCATCACCCGCGACGCCATGTGCTTCTGATCTCCCCCGTACTGCCCGACGTGCGGCAGCGGTGGATCGGAGACAGTGGCTGGCGGACCCGAGCGGGGTCTCCGCCCAGGCTTCGGCCGTTGTCCGAGCCCTACTGCCGACTTCCACCTGGCCGACGAGGCGGAGCCGCGAGCAGCCTCAACGTAGCTGACGACCCGTGAGCCGACACCCTCCGGATGGACCTTGTTCAGGTCCTTCATGAGGTTGGCGTCGCCGTGGTGCGGCAGCAGCTTCCCGAGCAACGCGACCAGGGCCGCTCGGCGGCCGAGACCGGGGTGAGCAGTTCGTCCTGAACAGTGTCGAGCACGCGGTCCAGCCGTCGGAGCTGTACGGCGTACACCGTCAAGAGGCGCTATCGTGTGGCCACCGCTTCCTGGGAAGGCGGCGCCGGGTCCTGACCAGGGAGGCAACCCGCCGATGTTCAACACCGCACGCCTGCAGGTCATCCTGGAGATCGCCCGCCACGGCACCATCGTCGCCGCCGCGGAGCGGCTTGCACTGAGCCCGTCCGCGGTCTCCCACCAGCTCGCCGCGTTGGAGCAGGAGGCCGGGGTGGCGCTGGTGGACCGGGGGCCGCGCAGTCTGCGGCTCACCGTCGCGGGCCAGCGCCTTGCGGACTACGCGCAGCAGATCTCCGATCTGATGTCGGCCGCCCGCGACGAACTGTCCGCCCACGGCGAGGGCCGCCAGGGACTGCTGCGGATCGGGTTCTTCGCCACCGCCGGCACCGAACTGCTGCCGCGCGCGCTGTCGAGCTTCACCCGGGAACATCCGCAGGTCGAGCTGGCGCTGATCCTGGGGCAGCCGCAGGAACTGCTCCCCCGCCTCCATCAGGGTGAGCTGGACCTGGTGGTGGTCTTCGACCATCCGCTGAGCCCGGCCCAGGAGTCGCCCTACGCGAAGGTCGAGCCGCTGATGGTGGACCCCCAGCTGGTGGTGCTTCCTCCGGATCATCCGCTCGCCCGCCGGCGGCGGCTGCGGCTCGCCGACCTTGCCGCCGAGCCGTGGATCACCACCCTCGGCGTGCAGGGCGAGGTGTCGGTGCTGGAGCTGGCGGCGCGGGCGGAGGGCTTCGCGCCACGGATCCGCTGCCGCAGTGACCATTACGAGGTGGTGCTGGGCCTGGTTCGGGCCGGTGTCGGGGTGGCGCTGGTGCCGTCGCTCGGCCTGCGCAACCCGGGCGGGGTGGCGGTGCGGCAGCTCGCCCACGCCAGGCTGTACCGGGAGATCGGTGTGGCGCTGCGGTCCGGCAACCCCAACCCGGTGGTCGGCAGCTTCGTCGAGCGGCTGCGCGACGCGGCGGCGGCGCTCAGTCAGGAGTTGTCGGAGCGATGGGGTTCGGCGAGCCGGTCGACCGCCGTACCCCAGCGGCGCAGTTCGGCGACGGCGGCCCGCTCCTCCCCCGGCGGGAACGCGGCGATCACGGCGTAGACGACGGTGTGCCGGCCGGACACGATGCCGGTGTCGGCGCGTACCCCGGTGTCGGTTCCGGTCTTGTTCTCCACCCGGACGCCGTCGCCCGACCAGGGGTCGTGGCCGATCGAGTCGGCGACCATCGTGCGGTCGGTGTTCCCGGCGAGCCAGCCGCGCAGCAGCTTGCACGCCTGCGGGCTCTGCCAGGTCCCCTGAGCCACGTCGGCGAGGAAGGCGCAGAGTTCGCGGGCGGTGCCGGTGGCGAAGGTTTCCGGTACGCCGGGGCCGCGTTCGGCGCGGATCCGGTCGTGCACGGTGGTGTCCCACATCCCGGTGCCGCGGGCCAGGTCCCGCACGGCGTCCAGGGTCACCAGCCGCAGCAGGGCGTTGGTGGCGGCGTTGTCGCTGACCGTGGCGACCGCCGTGACCAGGTCGGCGATCGTCCACCATCGGGGCGACAGTTGGCCGAGCAGGCCGGTGCCGCCGAGCTCCCGGTCGGTGTCGAGCAGCTCGATCGGCTGGCCTGCGGCAAGGGTCCGGTCGGCGAGCCGGCGGGCGACCTCGCCGAGGAGCAGCACCTTGCCGACGCTGGCCAGCGGCAGGACCAGGTCGGGGTCGGTGGAGAGGGTGTGGCCGTCGTCCAGCCGCCACACCATCGCCCCGATCCGCACTGCCGGGCTCATCGCGGTCTCTGCACGGCGGGCTGCCGATCCGGTACGGCCAGCACCCGGCCCGGCCGCGCGTCGGTGACCGCATCGGCGTCCACGACGACCCGGCCGCTGACGAGCACGCACCGCACCCCGTGTGGTGGGGCCAGCGGGTCGTCGTAGGTGGCGCCGTCGGCGACGCGCTGCGGGTCGAGGACGACCAGGTCGGCGGCGTACCCGTCGGCGAGCAGCCCGCGGTCCCGCAGGCCGAAGCGGGCCGCGGGCATCCCGGTCATCTTGTGCACCGCCTCCGCCAGATCCAGCAGTCCCACCTCGCGAACGTAGTACCCGAGCACCCGGGCGAAGCTGCCCGCCCACCGCGGGTGGGGACGGCCCCCCTTCGGTACGCCGTCCGAGCACAGCATGGTCAGCGGGCTGGCCAGCACCCGGCGTACGTCGTCCTCGTGCATGGAGTGGCTGAGGATGGTGACGTCGCCGTGCTCCGCTGCAAGGAGGTCGCAGGCGTAGTCGACGGGGTCGACGCCGCGCGCGGCGGCCAGGTCGGCGATGGTGTGCCCTTGCGCGTCGGGGTTGTTCGGGGCGGACGCGACGCGGATCAGGTCCCAGCCGCCGTTGCCGACGGTGTTCTCCCAGCCGGGCACGCCGGCGACCAGGTCGTGGCGGATCCGGTCGCGGACCGCAGGCTCGGCGGCGGCGGTGAGCATCGCCGGTACGCCGTCGGCGATCAGCCACGGCGGCAACATGGCGTGCAGGGCCGTGCTGCCCGCGGTGTACGGGTAGACGTCGCAGGTGACGTCCAGCCCGTCGGCGCGCGCCTGTTCGAGTCGGGTGAGGGTGCGGACGGTGGCGCCCCAGGCGCGCCGGCCCGCGGTCTTGTGGTGGGAGACCTGCAGCGCTGACCCGGCCGCGGTGGCGATCTCGATGGCCTCCTCGAGTGCGGCTTCGACCTGGGACATCTCGTCACGCAGGTGCGTCACGTACGGCTTGCCGTGTGCGGCCGCGACCCGGGCCAGCGCGATGACCTCGTCGGTGCCGGCGTTGACGCCCGGGGAGTAGATCAGGCCGGTCGACAGGCCGGCCGCGCCCGCAGCGAGGGCCTCGTCGAGCAGGTGGCACATCGCCTGGATCTCCGCGGGGGTAGCCCGCCGCTGGGCGAAGCCGACCACCGCGGCGCGCAGCGTGCCGTGGCCGACGAGGGCGGCGAGGTGGTTGCGCCGGGCCACGCCCTGGGCGTCGGCGAACTCGGCGAACGACCCGTGCGCCGACGCGGGTGGCCCGAACGTCGCGGCGATCAGTTCCCGCACCGGTTCGGCGCGCTCGGGCGGGACCGGGAAGGGGCTGATGCCGCAGTTGCCGCAGATCTCCGTGGTGACGCCCTGCAGCAGCGGCGCCCGCCGCAGCACCTCCCGCTGCTCGTCGTCTCCGGCAAGCAGGTCGGAGTGGGTGTGCACGTCGATGAAGCCGGGCGTGACGGTGAGGCCGGTCGCGTCGATGACCTCGGCGGCGGGGGTGCGGCTGGCCGGTGGCAGCAGCACGAGCCGCCCTTCGCGGACGCCCACGTCGGCGGGTCGGGACGGCGAGCCGGTGCCGTCGACCACGTCCCCGCCGGTGACCAGCAGGTCCAGCTGGGCCATCAGAGCACCTTGGACAGGAAGGCGCGGGTACGGTCGTGCCGCGGCGCGGAGAGCACCTCCCGTGGCGGGCCCTGCTCCACGATCAGGCCCTCGTCCATGAAGACGAGGTGGTCGCCGACCTCGCGGGCGAAGCCCATCTCGTGGGTGACCACGATCATGGTCATGCCGCTCGCCGCGAGGTCCTTCATCACCTCCAGCACCTCGCCGACCAGTTCCGGGTCGAGCGCCGAGGTCGGCTCGTCGAAGAGCATCAGCTTCGGTGACATGGCCAGCGAGCGGGCGATGGCCACCCGCTGCTGCTGGCCGCCGGACAGCTGCGCCGGGTAGTGGTGGGCGCGGTCGGCCAGTCCGACCCGGTCGAGCAGGTCTGCGGCGCGCCGCCGCGCGGCGGCGGCCGGGACGCCCTTCACCGCGACCAGGCCCTCCATCACGTTTCCCAGCGCGGTGCGGTGCGGGAACAGGTGGAAGCGCTGGAAGACCATGCCGATCGACTCGCGCTGGCGGCGCAGCCGCGCGTCCGGCAGGGGCCGCAGCCGGCCGCCGCGCTCTTCGTACCCGATCAGTTCGCCGTCGACGTAGACGCGGCCCGCCTGCGGCTCCTCGAGGTGGTTGAGGCAGCGCAGCAGGGTGGACTTGCCGGAGCCGGACGGGCCGACCACGCAGACCACCCGGCCGCGTTCGATGGTCAGGTCGATGCCGCGCAGCACCTCCAGCCGGCCGAAGCTCTTGCGCAGGGCCCGGCACTGCACCATCGGCGGGGTCATCGGGCGCTCCCGGTGAAGCGCAGGTTGCGGGCGACCCGCCCGCGCAGGGTTCCCGGGGCGGTGGCGCCGAAGCCGCGGCTGAACCGGCGTTCGACGTAGTACTGGCCGATGCTGGCGACGGTGGTGAGGACCAGGTACCACAGGGACGCGACGATCAGCAGTGCGATCACCTCGAAGTTGGTCAGGTAGAGCCGCTGGGCGACGGTGAGCAGGTCGGCGCCGGCGATCACCGAGACGAGCGAGGTCGTCTTCAGCATGGAGATGAGCTGGTTGCCGGTCGGCGGCACGATGATCCGCATCGCCTGGGGCAGCACGACCCGCCTCATGATCTTCATGCGGGACATGCCCAACGCCGCCGCGGCCTCCTGCTGGCCGGGGTCGACCGCGCGCAGGCCGGCCCGGACGATCTCGCTCATGTAGGCACCCTCGTTGATGCTGAGCCCGAGCAGCGCCGCGACGAATCCGGTGACCAGGGTGTTCGTCTCCCAGGTCATCAGCTTCGGGCCGCCGAACGGCACGCCCAGCCCGACCTCGGGGAAGATCAGCGCGATGTTGAACCAGAAGATCAGCTGCACCAGCAGCGGCGTGCCGCGGAAGAACCACACGTAGGCCATGGCGCCGGTGCGCAGGACGCGGCTGTCGGAGACCTGCATCAGCGCCACGACGACGCCGAGCACCACACCGATCGCCATGGACGCGACCGTGAGCTGAACGGTGACCCACAGCCCTTCCAGGATGACCCGGTCGAACTGGTACCTGACGACGATGTCCCAGTGCAGGTTCGGGTTGATGGCGATGGTCCAGGCCAGCCAGGCCAGGATCAGGGCGGTCACCCCGGCGGCCAGCCAGCGCCCCGGCCGCAGCGGGTGGCTGATCCGGTTCACCTCCGGGCTGGCGGGCCCGGCCGTAGCCGGACCCGTTGCGGTCGTGTCCACCGGTGTGCTCACTTCTTGTCGTTGACCGTCGCGGTCTGCACACCGCTGCCCTGCACGCCCCACTTCTCCAGGAGCTTCGTGTAGTCACCCGAGTCGATCAGCTCCTGGAGGGCCCGCTGGACGGCGTCGCGCAGCTGGCTGTCCTTCTTGTCGATCGCGATGCCCCACGGGCCGGCCTCGTACTGGGCCTCCAGCACCTCGTACTTGCCGCTCTGCGTGGCCAGCATCTTGGCCACCGGGTAGTCGACGATGGTGGCCACCGCGCGCCCGGCGTCGATCTGCAGCAGGCCGGTCGGGGCGTCCTCGCTCTGCGAGATGGTCATCTTCTTGGCGCACGAGGTGTTCTGCTTCTCGCCGATGGCGAGGTTGGAGCTGCCCTTGGCGAGCACCACGGCGCGGCCGCACAGGTCCGCCAGGTCTTTCACCCCGGCCGGGTTGCCCTTGGCCACCATGATGGCGCCGCCGGCCTGGAAGTAGTCGACGAAGTCGACGGCCTTGCGGCGCTCCTCGGTGTCGCTCATCGAGGACATCGCCAGGTCCCACCGGTCGGCCTGCAGACCCGGGATCAGACCGGGGAAGCTGGCGTTGGTCATCTCCAGCTTCAGGCCGAGCCGCCCGGCGATCGCCGCCGCCAGCTCCGGGTCGACACCGATCAGGTCCTGGGTCCCCTCCTTGTACATCTCCATCGGCGGGTAGCCCTCGGCGGTGGCGACCCGCAGGACGCCCTTCTCCTTGAGTGCGGCCGGGACCATGTCGGCCGCCTTGGCGTCGGCGGCCACCGAGGCGGAGGCACCGGCCTGCGGCGTCTGGCCACTGGTCGAGCGGCCGCAGCCGGCGACGGCGAGTGAGAGTGCGGCGAGACCGACGACAATGCGAAGCGCACGCTTCCTGACCACCGGAAACCTCCTGCCTGAGACGATGGCGGGGACCCTATCCGGGATCGGTCAGCATGAACAGCCAGAATGCTTTGCGGGGTGAGCATCCAAATACTCGATGCTCACCAGTGGAGTGAGAGATGGCAATCCGGCCGTCCGCTCCCCGGCCGCTCGGCCAGCGGCTGGTTGGCAGCGTGGGAAGCCGGCGGCCAGTTAGGGACGGCGAGGTGGAACGCCCTCCGGGATCTTGCTGTTGACGTTGCCGGACACCGGCATGCACCGCTAACCCCAGGGGCTTCGACATGGCGCAGATCCGAGAGGTCTACCTGACTGTGGCGTCGTCGGCGGCGAAGCTGCTCGCTACTCCGCAGGTAGCCGCTGCCTGGCATGAGCCGGTGGAGGGCGAGGCGGGGATCGGGAAGAGCCGACAGCTGCGGGAGTGGTTGGCCGCGCCGGACCAGCACACCGCCTTGGTCTCGGTGTGCCCACCGCTTCGCGAGTCGCTGACGTTGGGGCCGATCGTCGACGCGTTCCGTCGGATCGACCGGCCGCTGTCCCGATTGCGGCTCACCGAGCTTGCGGGTGCGTTACGACCCCTGTTCCCTGAATGATCGTCGGACCTGCCGCCCGCCTTGCCGCCCTTGCGACTGGAACAGGGCGTCGTACCTTCGATCCCGGCCCGCGTGGAGGCGACCTTCGTCTTCCCCTCGTAGCCCTACGCCCCCTTGTCGGCTGCCGCTGACCCAGCCGTCGGCGAGCCGGCCCGCCCGGCGCAGCGCTGCGGGCGCCTGGCCGCCGAGCAGGATCGGCGGGTGCGGGCGCTGCACCGGCTTCGGCGCGAGACGCGTCGGCGGGACCTGATGGAACTCGCCGTGATGCTCGGCGACATCCTGCTGCCACAGCGCGCGCAGGACCGCGAGGAACTCATCGGCCCGCCGGCCCCGCCGATGCTTGCTCACGCCCGTCGCCTGGTTTTCCTCGTCTGCCCGGCCGAGACCGAGCCCGAGGTCGAACCGGCCGCCGGCGAGGATGTCGAGGGTCGCCGCCCGCTTGGCCAGCACACGAGATGCCCCGCTGCGTCGTTGAGCTCAGCCAGCAGGTTAAGGCGTCGCCGGGGCCAGCTGACCGAACGGGCGTACGATCAGCGGCGCAACATCCGGCGGATCCGGTTGCCGACCGCCTTGCCGAGCCGCTCGCGCAAGTGGTCAGCGCGCCGCGACTCAGCGGCCTGCTGGAGCTTCCGGTTCTCGTCTCGCAGCCACTGTATGCGCGGCAGCAGCTCCTCGGGGGTGTACGCGGTGACCGGGCGAACTGCCGGTGGGTAGACGGTCTCGCGGACCTGCTGGTCGAAGCGGGTGGCGCTGTCTCCGTCGGCGAACGAATGAGCGAGGTCGTGCTTGGCGAGGAACGCGGCGAGCGTCGCGAAGCGCGCCTTGTGGCCCTCGTTGAGCGCCGTGTAGTCGGCTTCCTCGTAGAGCTGGGCGGCGTCGATGTCGGCCGGCACGTCCCGCATGATCCGGTGCGGGATGCCGAAGTAGCGGGCGAGCTCCAGGGTGCGTGAGTCGTGCGCGAAGAGGTAGCCGGGGGTGCCGGAGATCAGCGCGGTGATGGTGCCGTGGATCCGGGTGCCGAAGGCGAAGTCGAACCCGGACAGGTATTCCATCCAGGTCCACGGGTCGACGAACATCCGCACCTTGTCCTCGACGAAGAGCGGGTGTGAGGTGTGGACGGGGATGTCGTGGCTTTTGCCGCGCAGGTGCGGGGCGTCGCCGTAGAGCAGGGTGCCGAGGGTGTTCAGGTCCTGCACCACGTAGCGCAGGTTCGGGTAGCGCTGGTGGTGGTGGCGGACGATCGCGGCCATCGAGGTGACGTAGGGCGAGAGGGTGAGCGCGATCCGGTCGTCCGGTCTCAGCGTCGCCTTCGCCTTATCAATTTGGAGGCTGTCGCCGTGCAGGAACATCGACGGGCAGCCGATCTGCTCGACCGCGGAGAAGCCGAGGGTGCGCAGGTAGCTCTCGGTGACCTCGCCGCGTACGCCGATGCTGTGCGAGCGGTCGAGCACCGCCCGGCAGAAGGCGGTGACCGCCTCGTCGATCGGCCGCAGGAACTCCCGGTTGCCGTCGACGTCGGTCTGCACGCCGACGCCGAGGACCACCACCGGGATCTTCAGCCGCTCGATCAGCCGGGTCATCGACACCAACCGGTCCGCGAAGCTGCGGCGGAACGCGTTGGCCAGCGGAATCACGAAGACGTCGTACTTCTCGTTGATCTCGTCGGCGTCGCGCGCGTTGGTCCGGAGCCGCGACGGTGTGATCTCCGCGGTCGAGGTCGCCAGCAGCTTGTGCGCGGCGTGGCTGAAGACCAGGTTTCCGCTGTTCTTGCCGATCCAATCCCGCTCGTAGGTTTCCTCGTGGGAGATGACGTGGAACGGGCCCTTGCGGGCGCGCAGCAGGATCCGCTGATGCATCCCAGTTTCCACCTTCCGTAGCGGGCATGGTGTGCCCCGACGGGACCCAGCCAGCGAAGATCGCCGCCCCATACAAGGGTGAGAAGTTTAGGTCATCGGGATGCACGACGGGTGCCCTCAGGGTGGCCCGCCGGTGGAGGGTTTCCGGGGTGCCAGCGGGTAGGGCGAGCACGAGCGTCGACGGGGCGCTGTCGCGGCCGACCGCCAGTCGCGAGCCGACGAGTGGCCCGAGAACGAGTGGCGCGGGCTCCTGACCCTGCTAACGGTCGCGCTGCGACACGACGAGACCCTCTGGGCTAGGCAGTGTCTTCAGGATCTTGGTGTCGGATGAGGTAGCGCCTGAGTCGTCGCTACGGCTCCTGGCAGTCGATCTATACGAGAGTTCGACAAGCAGCATGTCTCACGCCTTCGCGGCGTCCATGAGGGCGTCGATCAGCGCGCGCAGTGCGGGCTGATCGAGTGAGATCTCCCGGAAAGCGGCGTAGATCGTCCTTACCGGCTCGGGTCGGCGGACCGGGCGGATGATGACTCCTGGGTGACGGGTGCTCAGTCCGAGTCGAGGGACCAGGCTGATGCCGAGGCCAGCTGCGACGAATCCCTGAGCCGTGGCGTAGTCCTCCGATTTCGCCACGAAGTCCGGGGTGAAGCCCGCCGCGGCGCAGGCGTCGAGTATTGGCTCCAGGCAGGGGCCGGGCGGTTCGCTGCCGACCCAGGGTTCGCCGGCGAGGTCAGCCAGGTCGATCACCCGTTGCGCGGCGAGCGGGTGACTGGTGGGCAGCACGGCCTGGTACGCGTCGTCGAGCAGGTGCATCAGGCGGATGCCCTGACGGCTTTCGCCGCTCGTTGGGCGGACCACGATGGCCAGGTCGGCGGTTCCTTGCTCCACGTCTGGCAGTGGATCATTGGGATCGGTCAACTTGGGGTCGATCGTCACGCCCGGGTGCTCGCGCCGGAGTCGGGCGAGGGCGGGTGCCAGCAGGGTCGGGCCGACCGAGGCGAAATAGCGGATCGTCAGCCGGCCCGTACGCCCGGCGCGCAGGTCGGCCAGCGCGGTCTCGGCCTCGGCGACTTGCTGGCTGATGATGGCCGCGTGCCCGGTGAGTAGTCGTCCCGCCGCAGTGGGCCGCACGCCCCGGCCGACCCGTTCGAGCAGCGCGATCCCGGCCTCCTTCTCCAGCGCCGCCACCTGCTGGCTGACGGCTGAGGGGGTGTAGCCGAGGTGCGCCGCCGCTGCGGTCACCGACCCGCTGGCGACCACCGCCCGCAGCACCTGCATCCGTCTCACGTCAAGCATGTAGCAGAACTTAACGTACGTGCAGAACCTTTTGCTTGTCCTTCCAGGTTGGGTTCGGCACCGTTCATGGGGACGGATCGAGGAGATCAAGGTGAACGGTGTAGTGGGCAGGACATGGGCGTGGGCGCGGGTGGGCGTGCTCGCCCTGCTGTGGGGATCGACCTTCCTCTGGATCGAACTGGCCCTGGCCGCATTGACTCCGGTCCAGGTCACCCTCAGCCGGTGCGTACTCGGATCGGCCGCCCTGCTGGTCGCATGCCTCGGCTCGGGTCGACGGCTGCCTACGGATCGAGCGACCTGGGGTCACATCGTCGTGGCCGCCTTCTTCTGCAACGCCCTGCCGTTCGCCATGTTCAGCATCGGCCAGCAGACCATCGACTCCGGGGTGGCCGGCGTGCTGAACGCGACGACCCCGCTGTGGTCCGTGCTGATCGGGGTCGCTATTGGCTCCGAGCGCGGACTCCGGCCGGTCCGGCTGGGCGGACTCCTGCTCGGGTTCGCCGGGGTCGTGCTGATCTTCGCTCCGTGGCAGACGACCGGGCCGGTCGGCTGGGGCGTGCTCGCCATCGTCGCCGCGGCGGCGAGCTATGCCGTCGGCTTCGCGTACATGGGCCGTAAGCTGGTCGGCAGGGGTATCCCCACCATCTCGCTGTCCGCGGCGCAGCTCATCGCGGCGACCGGCCTGACCGCGCTGACCCTGCCGGTCGGCGGTCTGACATCGATCGAGATCGGCCCGAAGACCGCGATCGCCGTCGTGATCCTGGGCGTCGTCGCTACCGGGGTCACCTTCCATCTCACCTACCGGATCATCGCCGCCGAGGGCGCCACCAACGCCGCGACGGTCGGCTATCTGCTGCCGGTGGTCTCGGTGGCGCTGGGGGCCATCGTGCTCGACGAGGGTTTCAGCCTCCGGATCGCCGCTGGGATGGTGGTCGTGCTCGTCGGGGTCGGCCTGACCCGCCGGCATGAGCGGCCGCCGTCGGCACCGGCGTCGGCGGAAACCCCGGCAGCGTTGAGCGCGCCGAGAGCCTGACCCGCATTCCGCGAAAGAATGAACAGGACGTACGACAGTGATCGGCAGCCGCCACCCGGACGACCGGCCGACGAAGGATTCCGCGGCGTCCGCTTTCCGACCAGGGGATCCAGCCGCGGATCGACGATCTGAAGCACGTTCCCGGTTCATCGCCGAGTTGGCCACCACCGCGGACGACTCCAGGGTTTCGTCCCCGAAAGTCGTGGTCTAGAGGAACGATGCTTGCCGGATGCTGGCGTCTCGTCGACAAGTCGAGCCCTTCGGGCGCAAGCCGGAGCCGGTGGGATGCACGCGCTTGGCAGAGTCACTCGTCGTGGTCGCTACGTCCCAGAGGCCATGTACGCGGCGAGGACGTAGTTGGGATGTCGGACCGCCCGGTCGATGGCTCTGGTTACCCGCTGGCGGGATGAGGATGAGGACGGTTTTAGCGCGCAGGCGCAAGGCGTACGCCGCGAAGCGGATCTGGTAAACGCCGGCCGCCCGTTCTGGGGGAAAACGGGCGGCACCGGCGACGAGCATGTCCGGACCGAGGTTTGGACGGAAGGCCGGGGTCGTTGCCCTCGGCGGTTTACTGCCTGGGGCGGCCCGGTGCAGAAGTCCTTCGGACCCCGACCTTCCGCGCGGTGAAGAGTATCGGCGCCCCCCGACACTCGACTGCCGGTTATGGCGGACTTAATCCGCCAATAAGCCGTCGATTAGCCATAGCCGTTCGTTCATCGAGGAGGTGCGTGGTGTGCCGAACGTGGAGCGCCGCGGCTCCACGGCTGGTGAATGAAGTGGCTGTTCTTGCAGCTCAAAGACCGAACCGCCACCGGCGTGGAGGCTGTCATCGGCTGGCAAGAAGGCCGGCGGGAGCGCCGGCACGGCGCTGGATGCTTCGGGTTGGCTTGGTCGGCCGCCTGTGCAGCGCCCATTCGACGACGGCCAGGTTGATCACCCAGCCGGCGAGCATCAGCAGCGCCCGGCCGATCCCGCTCGGCTGGCCGGCCAGCAACATCCAGGGCAAATGGGTCAGGACCTGGGTGCCCGCACCGAGACCGATCGCGTAGCCGCGGGCCATCCAGGCGCGGTGGCGCGGAATGTCCCGACGCCGGATGGCGGCGAAGCCGAGGACGATGCAGCAGAACATGGCGGTGCCGAAGACGAGCCGCATCGGGGTCACCAGCACGTGGTCGATCGGCGGGCGGGGATAGAACAGGGTCATCCACAGGCCCGACAGGGCAGCGGCGAGCCCGCAGGGGATCAGCACCCGTCCGGCGAGGCGGTGCCAGCCGGGCCGGCGGCGGCGGAAGCCGGGGGCGAATTGGAACGCGCCCAGGAGGCAGTACAGGCTGGCGCCGACGATGTGCACCAGGACGGGTGCCGGTGAGGCGAAGAACCGGGCGTTGTCCGGGGTGACCGTCGCACCGCCGGTGAGTTCGGCGGCCCGGGCGGCGCCGGCGATCACGGGAACGGCGCTGAGCATGATCAGGCCGGCCGGTACCAGCCACTCTCGCTTGGCCGAGAGGGTCATGGCGGATCCCTTCATCTTCTGGTCATCCGTCCAGCCGGCACTTCGCCACTGCGCGGAGGTGTACGTCGTACACCTAGTGGTGAGAGTAGGGTGTACGGCGTACACCGTCAAGAGGCGCTAGCGTGTGGCAACTGCTTCAAGAGGGAAGGCGACGGATGGTTCAGCAACTGGACGGCGCACGCCGGGCCCCCCTCAACCGGGACCGGGTGCTGCGCGCCGCCGTCGCGCTCGCCGACCACGCCGGCGTCGACGCCGTGAGCATGCGTAACCTCGCCCAGGAGCTGGGCGTCGTACCGATGGCGCTCTACAAGCACGTAGCCAACAAGGAGGAACTCCTCGACGGGATGGTCGACGTCATCGTCGGCGAGATCGACCCGCCGGCCGACGGCGCCGACTGGAAGTCAGCAATCCGGCAGCGCATCCTTTCGGCGCGACGCGCCCTACTGCGCCACCCCTGGTCGTCACGCGTCATCGAGTCCCGCCCGAAGCCCACTCCGGTCGTGCTGGACTACCTGAACTCGATCGTCGGCATGTTCCGTGCCGGCGGCTTCTCCGTCGACCTCACCCATCACGTGATGCACGCTCTCGGCAGCCGGGTGTGGGGATTCACCCAGGAACTGTTTCCCGCCTCACCGCTGCCCGAGGACCCAGAGGTGCAGGCGGCCGCGTTCCGCGAACTGGCCGGCAGGTATCCCCACATCGCCGAGATAGCAATGGCCGCCGCTCACGAAGACGAGTCGGTCGTCGGCCAAGGCTGTGACGACGACTTCGAGTTCGCGTTCGCGCTCGACCTCCTGCTCGACGGATTCGAAACCCTCCACCGGCAGGGATGGACGTCTCGCGGCGCCCTGTCCTGACCCGCCGCCAGGCATTCGCGCCCGCACGGCTGAAGCTGAGGTTAGGCACCTTCCAAACTGACGGTGGCCCGCTCAGCTCACCCGCCCCGCATACCGGAGCGCAAGCCGTCGGATGATGGCCTCCCCGTCGGTAGCTGGTAGCCAGCTCGCTTCCTCATGTGGCTCGCTCTCCTCCCACTCAGGGATGTCGGCAGGGTCCTCGCCTCCGATGCCGAGCGATACATCGCTGTGACGGGCACGGAAGTAGAACCGCTCGCCACTCGGCAAGCGGCCTTCCACCTGCACCGGAGCTGCCTCACATGTCACCTGTGCCTCCCAGCCCTCGCTTTGCAGGGTGGTGGCGAGGCGGAGCCAGGAGGTCATGTGCTGCTGCATCCACCGCCGTCGTTCAGTCTCCTGGTCCATGGGGTCATAGTGCCGCATCACCTGGGGACCTGGAGCACGGGACACCTGGGCCGGATGAAAACCCGAGAGACAAGGTGAACTGGAGGCGTTTGGCCTCCTGGATGAGGACGACTGATCCGAGCGCTGCTACCCAGCTGTCGACAGCAGCGGTGACAGCAACAGGCGCGGACCGAGCGACCCAGTGAGGACCGACGCCGGACAGTGACCCGAGGCCAGGGACGCCGCCGGACGCCGCCGGACCGAGCGCCCAGAACTTACAAACGAAGGCCGACCTGGGCCGTCTCCGGGCCGTCTGGGCCGTCGCTGGGCCGCCAAGCGCCGACCAAAGATGACCGAGGACGCCCAACAGCGCCCAAAGAAACAGCAGGTTAGCCGCCATGTGAGAGCGGCTGACCTGGTGGGCGACGGACGAGTCGACCTGTACGCCGGATTAAGATCATCGCACCCGCGCTGATCTGGGGCGGAGCCTGGCGACAGCGCTGTAGGCCTTCGCCAGGCCGTCAGGCGTCGCAGGTGCGAAGATCGCATATCGTCGGTTGTCACACGGACGGGTCCCAGGCGGCGAGCTGATCGAAGATACGACGGTCGCCTTCGAACTTAAGCGAATCCAGCGGTATGCGGGCGTAGAAGAACAGGACCAGGTCACTGGCCGTGCCCCGGGCGGAGGCGTCGGCCGTTTCGGAATCCTCGCCGGCAGCGGGCGTGAAGCGGGCGACCTGTGCGCCGTCGCGGGAAAGCCGAAGGCGCCAGGAGTGGCCCTCGGTGGCGTGGTAATCGACGATGGCGGGGTCGTGTGGCCAGGCGACCGTCGTCGCGCAGAGGGTGAACTGGCAGTCGTCGAAACCGTCGAGGGCGACCTCGTCTGGAAGCGGCTGCGGGGCACCCAGGGTGAGCTGGGCGTCGTAGGTGTACACCGCGATCTCGGGAACCTGGCGCCGCGCCCAGGCACCAGAGGTTTGCGGTGACGGCGAGTCATCCCACCACGTCCAACAACCGCGATCCGGGCCGGCCTCACGCAGCACGCTCGTCATTAGCTCGACGGACTCGGTCCACCAGGCCAGCAGTGCCTCGCGTTCCCGAGGCGCACCCATGCTGTCATCCCAAGCCGACTTCTCCGGGGGTGCGTCTGCGGGCCCTGCGGCGACGATGGCGGCCGATTTGCGGCGGGCCATGCCCACGTGTTGCACGAGATCGAACAGCGTCCGCTCGGGATGGGTCGGCACCTGCATGTCGAGACTGGGTGCCGCGGCGACCGCAGCGCGGAAGGCGGTCGACCGTTCGTTGATCAGCCGCAGATGATCAGAGAAACTGAGAATTTTATGCACCCGGCTTCCTACCACTGTGCTCCGACGACCGGACAGCGAATTTCGCAACCGATCGCGCCGGCCGCCCCGGCACTGATAGGTGCCCTTGGTTCACGCGCGGAAACTACTACCCCAATGGCGCGCACGCCCCGAGCCCTCACGACGGCTCGCTCGCCGGCTCGGCTTCTGCGAACTTGGTGACCAGTTGAGCATCAGGATCGCGCCCCACCAAGTCGACAGCAACCGGCCGGGACGTGGGCGGCCCTAGACGGCGGCGAGCGGCCAGTTGCCCGAGGTCGTACACGCGGACGAACACCGCCGGACGAAGCGCCCAGAACTTGTAAGCGAGGCGTCAGCATGCATCGACTTGCCGCAGGTTCAAGCCGGGGCGGTCGTTAGGGCGCTTACTGCGGGTCTTCGGGGAGAGGCTGCCCGTCTGTGATCAAGTTCCACAGCCGGTGGCAAGCATCGTGCTCGGAGCGGTAGCTCTCTGTGACGTAGCACCGCTGGCCACGTTCGCTGCAGTACACAGTCCACCCACTGCCGTCGTGATCCACGCCAAACCCGCCGTTCGGTGACCCGCCGCTCAGGCTGTACCGCCGCGCTGACACACCTCTCCGATCCAGCGCGGTTTTCAGCTGGGCGAGATCCATCTGCCCCTACCTCTGTAGTGAGGAACTTCAACGAAGTACCGGCCATGTCGCCTGCTGGAGTGGCGAGTCAGGCAGCGAGGCAGGAAGAAGGCAGCGCCAGCGTCGATGCCGGGCGGTACGGAACGCCGGCCGACGGCATCTAACACGTGCTCGTTGACGCGGACGGTCGCCAGCTGACAGCCGCTGACAGCTTGGAACCGCATCCCCCGACGGGGGTCGTCCCTTTCCGGGCTGAACGCTCCGCCGCAGGTCATAGCCCCTCCTCGTCCTCGTCGAGAACGCTCTCTGACGGTGATTCCTCGGTGAGGGGCAGCAGAGCCGTCAAATGCGGCCAGGACGCGGGCGGCATAGTCGTCCGGGGTGTGCGTATAACGATTGAGCGTCGTCGACACCTGCTCGTGTCCCATGACCCGCTGCACCAGGTTGATCGGGACGCCGTCCGTGACCAGCCAGGTCGCGTAGGCATGCCGCAGGTCGTGGAACCGCATCCCGCCAGCCGCCTTGGCCGCCACGCACGCGACCGCCTCCCGCTCAGTGGTGAACTCAGCCGACCACTCGACGCCTTCACGGTCCGGCCAGACCGCGCGGTAGCGGTGCGGACCGACGTTGATGACCTGGCCGAGCAGGCCGGCGGGGACCAGGGAGGGCAGCCACACCCGGCGCCGGAAGTTGGAACGGCGCAGCGGCCGGCCGGTCCGGTCGCGGAAGACGAGGGTGCGCCGGTCCGCAGGAGGGTATCCGGCTGGGCGTCGGAGGTGAGCCCAGGCCGTAACCCCTTGCGGGCGCATGGAGCAGCTCTGCGGAGTCAGGCGTCCTCGTGGAACACTTCGCCACCTAGCACCGACGCCACAGCCTGGCACGCCTGCTGATCCGGGCAGCCCACCGTCCAGTTCCGGCCGAGCACCAGGTCCACCGGTGCCACACCCTTCAGCAGTTCCGCCTCCATAGCGGGCTGGGCCCTGGCATCCGACGCTGAGGCGTAGATGCCGACGGTGTACTCGTCGCCATTGACGTGGCAGTTGCCGCGGGCAACTGCGCCTCGCGGTTGGGCGATTGCCGAGTAGCCGGTGCAGTCGATGCCGCCCTTGCGGAGCGCGTCGACCAGGAGGAGCGGGCTGTCGTAGGTGCCGCCGTCCACGGGCGGGCCACTGGTGGCCGGTGCGGTGCTGCCGAGCGGGGACGCGTACTGCGGCTGGGCGACGTTATTGGACCTCTTCGGCTGCGGTTCGCTGGCGCAGCCAGGCAGAGCCAGGAGCAGGGCGGCGGCTGCGATTAGGTGGCGGGTGCGAACCATGCCAGGCACCATACCGATCCACGCCTACGCGATGCGGCCCTCTGTCGTCGGGCGAGTGGGCCGGCCCTCCGGCGGAGGGACACCCCTACGCGCGCTTCGCCGGTCCCTGGCTCCGCGAAGCGTCACGCAGGTCCTGATACCGGCGTGTCACGCAGGTCCCGAGACCGGACAGGCTGGCTGCCGGCTGCCTAGTCCCACCACATGCTTGACAGATCCGTCCCAGCACATGAATTGCACATCGCCTAGCAGGTCTGCAGGAGGCGCTCTACGTCCGCGCCCGCTTGGACGACCACGGCGTCGGTGCGAAGTTCCTCGGGAAGGTGGTGCCGCTGCCCTTCGTGCGCGAGCAAGGTGGGGCAGCCGGGTGGAAGCACGACGGCATCAGCGAGCCCGATGTATTCGACGAGCATGTCGAGAACGGCACCGGCGGAAAACCGGCTGATCATGAGACTGTCGAGCGTGCCGCCGGCAAGGGCTGCGTAGAGGTCTGCCGTACCACCGTCATCGGCGCTGATGTGCCAGTAGCTGTGTTGAGGTTCCCGACGGTCGACGCAGGGCTCAAAGACGGCCAGAAACGCCTCACCTGCCATCGGCGCTGCATCGCCCTGCTCGAACCGCTGAACGAACATGTCGTAGCTCATGCGAGGAAGCTAGCGCCTCGACCAGAACGATCATGTCAAGCGTCTGGTGGGACGCGAGTGTCAAGCATGTCCCGTGACGGGACACAGGCTGGCTGCCGGCGTGTCGGGCTCCACTTGACGCGTTACACATCAGTTCCACTTGACGAGTGACAGGGCCCGGCACGGTGGGCCTCTGCTGTCACACCGAGTCACTGTCGGCCGGACGCCTCTGGGTGTCTGGTCCGACGGCGTCCGTCAAGGGCACGACCAGCGGCGCTTATCACGATTCGGTGATGGCGGCTGGGGGTGATATGAAGCGGGCGATGATCGGCCGTTAGGCACGGACTCGGGGGTGGATGTGGATCAGCGTGCTTGTCGAACCGGACCGAGGGTGCGGGCCCACGTTGCGCGTGCTGTCGGTCGCGCCCAACATGTGCTGTTGGACTTTGACGGTGTGATGTTCGACGTGCGGGCCGCGATGGGTTCGGAAGCCCGTGAGCAGGCGATCACGGGCTTGCTGATGAGTCGCGAACCCCGGCCCCGATCAGTGCCGGTCACGTTGTCATTCTTCGGGGTTTACCGGACGCTGGAGTATCTCGCGAAGCGCGAACCTGATCACGCCGTTGAGGCGGAGGCACTCATGTCGGGTCTGGAGGTGGACGCGGCGCTCACCACCAAGCCGACGCGGGGCTTGGACCAACTCCTCGCCGTCTGTGCTGCCGCCGGGCGCAAGGTAGCGGTGATTAGCGACCTGTCCGAGGACGCGGTGTTGGCCACGCTCCGAGCGCACACGCTGGATAGGTACGTCGCTGCCGTCGCCGCTCGGCGGGGACTCGACCTTCCCGGGATCGACGCCGGGTGTACAGCTGAACGCGCGGCCGATCTGCTCGGAGTGCCCGTCGCGTCCTGCCTTGTCGTGTGCGGTTCGTACCTGCGGCTGTACCAGGCCCGACGTGCGGGTGCGATTTGCCTTGGCTGCGAATGTGGACGCGATTCACGCAAACACCTGGCCTTTGACGAGACCCCAGTCGTTTCGAACCTTGCCACCCTGACCCAGGCATTGCTCGCTCCGTAGCGCCAGGGCCCGGCGCCGGAGACTCGATCACTAGGGACACTCCAGTCAACATCCGCAACCAAGCCCGTCGTCCGCCCGACAGCAGAAGTGGATCGACGAGCTACCGCACCATGTCTCCGAACGCCCCACGTTCACAGCGTGTAGCCAACGAGTCAGGGCATCGCGTCACGCATCAACTGAAGCCACGACGTAACGCATCATCCGGAGTCGGACACGCGCGTGTCGGGCTCCACTTGATCCGTTACACATCGGCTTCACTTGAAGGGTGACAGTTGATCGACTCCCCCGGGCTCGGCTGTCACAGTGTGTAACCGGCGTGCCGCCTTCGCTGGGGCGTGCGATTCTCGATGCCGGTCAAGACGCGCGGTCAGCGGCTACTTGTTTCATTGACCTGCGACCGTGGCCCGGCCAGGCTTCGGTCGAGGCGCCCGGGCTGTCGCTCTCTTTGCGGCTGCCCACGCTGGTCGTGTGGCTCTCATCTGGCCTGCGCGGCCCGGGCGTCGCCCCAAGGGCGGGGAGAGGCTCAAGAGGGGTTTGCTCGGCTCGAAGTAGCGTTGCCCTCCCGGCTCGACAACCCAGGTGGATCGAGCATCGGAGGACCCGTTGAGTGTCACGTCAGATCGTGTGGTGATCGGGATGGACCCGCACAAGCGCTCCGCCACGATCGAGGTCATGGCCGGCGACGAGACCGTCGTCGGCGCCGGCCGCTTCGACACCAGCCGGGACGGCTACGCGGCGATGAGGAAGTATGCCAGGCAGTGGCCGAACCGGGTCTGGGCGATCGAGGGCTGCCAGGGCATCGGCCGGCACCTCGCCAACCGGCTGCTCGCCGACGGCGAGCAGGTCGTGGATGTCCCACCGAAACTGTCCGCCAGGGCGCGGGTGTTCGCCACCGGGCAGGGCCGCAAGACCGACGCCACCGACGCGCACTCCATCGCGCTCGTCGGCACCCGCATGGGCGGGCTGCGCCCGGTGATCAACGATGAGCAGCTGGCCCTGCTGCGGATTCTGGTCGACCGGCGCCGCTCCCTCGGCGAGGACCACACCCGGATGGTGTCCCAGCTGCACCAACTGCTGCTGGAACTGATTCCGGGCGGGGCGAAGAAGAGTCTGTCCGCCGCCCAGGCCAAGGCACTGCTGGCCACGGTCAAACCCCGGGACGCGGTCGGCAAGGCCCGCCGCCGGGTCGCCGCGGAGCTGATCAGCGACCTCGAACGTGTCTACCTACGCTCCAAGCAAGCCGACAAGGAACTGAAGGAACTAGTCGCCTCCACCGGCACCACGTTGATGGATCTGCACGGCATCGGACCCTCCGGCGCCGCCCGGCTGCTGGTCGAGGTCGGTGACATCACCCGGTTCCCCAACCGGGCCCACTTCGCCTCCTGGAACGGCACCGCCCCCATCGACGCCTCATCCGGCGACCAGGTACGCCACCGGCTCTCCCGCGCCGGGAACCGGCAGATCAACCGGGTGCTCCACATCATGGCGACCGTCCAGCTGCGCAACCCCACCGAAGGACGCGCCTACTTCGACCGCAAGACAGCCGGCGGCAAGACATCGATGGAAGCGATGCGCGCCCTGAAACGACGCCTGTCTGACACCGTCTACCGGTGCATGGTCAACGACGCCGACGCCACCATGGCGGCAGGCCCGGGAGGACAACGGGGAACGACTACTGACTCCAGCGTGACCAGCTCACATCCCCACGCCGGCTCTTCGGAGAAGTCACTTCCCGGACCCGCCGACACCCAGCTTAGAACCCCGCTCCCAGCCGTGTCTTGACACAGAGGGGAGCCAGATGAGCGTCTTGCTTCGGTCACGCGTGCGCGCTGATGGAAAGTCAGTGGCTAGCCTTGGCGCCTGCCGCAAAGATCTTGGCATGGCTTTGCACCAGAACGAGGTCCCGGTCGACGAGGGACTTATCAGGTCACTGCTGAATGAGCAGTGCCCGCAGTGGTCCGGTCTGTCGCTGTCACCAGCGGGTGCAGGCACCGACAACATCATGTACCGGCTGGGCAGCGATCTGCTCGTGAGGCTCCCGCGAACCGCTGACAAGGCGCGGTCCCTGCGCAAGGAGCAGGAATGGCTTCCCCATCTGGCACCGCTGGTGGCGTGTTCGGTCCCAGAGCCATTGCATGCCGGAATGCCCACCACCGCGTATCCGCTGCCTTGGTCGATCTACCGGTGGATCGACGGCGACGAAGCCCAGCCGGACACAGTCCAGGACTGGTCCGCCTTCGGCACCGATCTGGCGGCCGTCGTGCGTGACCTTCACCGTATCGACCTCATGGGGGCAACCCGCACGGGCGACCTCAGCTGGTACCGCGGGGGACATCTGCGGGCCTGCGACGAATGGATCAGCAGGTGTCTAACGGACTGCCGGGCCACCGTCGGCGGGGAAATCGACGTCGAGACCCTGGAACAGTTGTGGCGCGAAGCGCTCGCCCTGCCCGAACCTTCCGGACCTCATGTGTGGCTCCACGGCGATCTCAGGCCCACCAACCTCCTGGTACAGGACGGCAGGTTGCACGCGATCATCGACTTCGGCGGCCTGTCGATCGGCTTGCCCGACGCCGAGCATTCCACCGTCTGGGACCTACCGCCCCAAGCGCGACACGCCTACTGGGACGCCGTCGGCCTCGACGACCTGACCTGGACGCGCGCCCGCGCCTGGGCCATCGCGGTCGGTGCCAGCGGCATCTCGTACTACTGGCACACCTACCCCGCATTCGTCGCCGAATGCCAAAGCCGCCTCCAGGCGATCCTCACCGACGCCGCCACACGCTGAGCACAGTCGCACGCACACGCACTGTCATGGGCAGAAGCGGATGACTGGCACACCAGCCGTCGTGGATAGCCAGCGTCACGGTTCGTATCCGGCATGGTCAGGGCCCGTGTAACCCATCAACTGAAGTCACCGTGTAACGCATCAAGCGGAGTACGACAGGCTGGCTGCCGGCGATGTGTTCAAAGTTTCTGTACGTCTTCAAGGCGGCCCTGAACGGGCCGCACGCGCCGCCGCCTGGGCGCGCGTCGGCCGCTGCCGCTCTCGCTCTGCGGCCGTCACGCCGGACGCCCGGCGGCTGGCGCGGACAGCGGGAAGCCCGGAGGTCCGCCGCAGCACGACAGGACCTTGAGTGGTGGGTGGTGGGCCGGCAGCCAGCCGGGCCGCGCGGCCACGAGCCCGCGCAGCGAAGGAGAGCGCACGCCGGCCGCGTCGGCGAGCTGGCGGCACTCGCAGGGTTGCGGCTACTGCGCCTTCGGCGGGGCCGCCGACAGTCGCCCTTACCCCGTCAATGCCAAGCACAGCAGCAGCTCAGACGCCAAGTCGTCCCCTTTGATCGACTACACCCACACCCTTGATCAATACAACGCCAAGTGACACCTTCACGCTGCCTGAGCTGAATCGCGCGTGGTGGCCCCCGGCGCTGGGTCGCCTCCCGGCTTCCACCGCTTCAGCCGGGCCGCGCCGAGGGCGTTCAGACCTACGCCCCAGGTCAGGAGGACGATCAGCCACTGGGTCCATTTCACCGCGCTCATCTGGCCGGAGAGCAGGTTCCGGACTGTGGCGTACGGGGTGAAGGCTTGCGCAGGCTCGAGGACGTCGACTCCGCCCAGCACGGCCCACAGGCCTAGCGGCAGCACGATGGTGGCAAGACATGCGACGACAGCAGACCGTATTAGCAGGCCCAGCCCGGTGCCGACCAGCTGGGCGACGATCTGCACCAGTACGCCGCCCACCGCGATTGTTGCGGCGTGCCGCCACGGGTCCGGGGCGGTCTCCGACGGTGCGAGCGCGAGAGCAGCGGTGCAGACCAGGACCCCGAAGAGTCCGACTGCGGCGGCCAGGAGCGTCGCCGCCAACAGGGTGGGGGCGAGCCGGGCCGTTCGGGGTGTCCGGCGCAGGTCGTGAGCCAGCAGGACGCCGAGGAACGGCACCGTCACTGACATCAGGCTCTGCGCCATGTCCGAGAGGGTGGAAAACGTCAGGTCGCCACCCTGCCCTGCCGCGGTCATCGCCACGGCGGCCAACAGGCCCAGCAGCAGAGTGGTCGCGACCAGCCACCGTCGGGGCCGCGTCCCGACGGAACGCCGGAGCGCGTTGAGAGTGGCCTCACCAAAGCTGGTCGGTACCTCGTCGGCCCCCACAGTGTACTGCGTCAAATCCCTGCCTCCCATTCCGCCCTTTACGTCAGGTTCCCCCATCCGGATCAAGCAGCGCTGACCCGAACCCGGGATCGTGGTCGAACCGTTTCCTATGTCTCTTGACCTGCCTGCCAATTCTGCTGACCGTGGCCTGGACGCCTCGCATACAAGCTCTGTGCACCGCGTCCGCCCTCGTCCGGCAACGGCTGCAGGCTCGAAGCTTCGTCCATGCCAGCACTCGTCAGTGTGCCGCCGTCCGGCGGCGTTGCTGTCAGCGCTTTTGTCGACAGCGGTTTCGCCGCCGATCAGGCCCGACCCCTGCTGGGGGATACGGTCTCAGGCTGCCGTCTGACTGCCGCGTGATGGCGGCCCGCCTCAGGGAGCACGTACAGAGCCTCGTCCGTTGCCGTCCGCGTCCGACCCTCGTCAACGCTGGCGCTGCCTTCTTGCTGCCTTGAGGCCGCTACGGGTGTCTTGGTCGTCGAGGGTTGTCGCCCCTTGGGATCTCCACACCAGTCCCGTGATGGACGAGGCTCCGAGCGTGCAGCCGTTGCCGGACGTGTGCGGACGCGACGCACAGAGCTTGTAAGCGAGACGTCACCAGCCGCTATGAGGGCAAGCGAATCGACCAACCTGCTGGATAGCCCGCCTATGATCGGCACGTGCTTCGCTGGCGGCCGGGCAGGGTCCGGGTTTTCTACGAGCTACCCCTGTTCGTGCCAGTCGCTATACAAGTTCGCGCCCACGACCTGATCGAGTCAGGCAGCTTTCGCCAAGCAGTGCGCGTGCTTCGGAAGCAGGCTCAGCTTGATCGATCCGAAGCCAGGGATGCCGCATCGCGCCTTCGATCTGGCGAGGTCCTACCGGATTTCCCGATGCCCGGTGGACCTGATCTGGGCAGCCGAGTGCGGGATCTCAGGGACAGCGGACGCCGCAAAGAGGCGATCTTTGCAGTCCGTAGCGAGCGGAACGTTGGTCCAGCGGAGGCTGCCACCTTCGTCGACTCCGCCTAGCGAGCGCGTCGGGTGTGACGATCGCCCAGTAGCGGTAGAGGCAGCAAGGAGGCAGCGAACGCTGTGGCCAAGGCTGTGAAGCATCGTCATCGAACCGCTGGCACCGGGCGAGATCCAGCCTTGCATGGCACCCGACCTCACCGGTCGACAGCCTGTGCCCGCTTCCCCCCGCCGGGGGTCGTCGCGTTGTTCGGTGAGCGTTCCGCCGTGGTCACCGCAACCCGTTTCGCGTCGAGCGGCTGCGAAACAGGACGACCGCCGCAGCGAGAAGGCAGCCCAGGTGACAGAGCACGGTGGCGATGAGGAAGGGGAAGTACCACCACCCGTAGAGGTCGTGGGTGTACTGCTGGTGGGCGAGATCGATCGGCCCGACGAGCGGCGTGCAGAGGACGATCACGATGATCAGCGCGGCAGCGGGAAGCGCCATCGCGACGTGGTCGTTGTGGTAGGCCCACCCCCTGAGCAGGTAGCCCAGCGCAGCGGTGGTGAGGAAGAGAGCGACCAGGGCGCACCCGAGTAGAAACGGCAGCACGGACTGGTCACCGGCCTCGCCGGTGAAGGGGAACGCGCGGCCCTGCGACACCGCCGAGGCGAAGATCTCGTCCATTCGGGCGACCAGCACTCCGGTCACCGCCACCGCTGTCCCGGTCAGGGCGGTTGCCAGCCAGACCAGTCCCAGGCCCACACGGCGGGCACGATGGGTGCGTTGAGGGGACGCCGGTACGGTGACGGGCACCGATCGACGCTAACAGGGCGGTGTGGGGTGCGCGATCACATGCGATCCGGGTCGAGCGCACTTCCTCCGGGCGTTGGTTCGTGCCGGTTCCGCTCGTCGCGGGAGCGGGAAGCAGCGGGACGTGACATCAGTGGTTGACATCAACAGTGACGGCCGAGGCCGGACGAGCGCGGACGGGTGCTTGCCTCCGACCTGAACGCCGTGGACGTCAGCGGACACTGCGACCTTTGCCGAAACCGCCTTGTAATCGAGTCGTCAGGAGCCACCGAGCGGTGGGCGTATTGGGGGCGTCAACCGAGGGTCCCCTCGTGTCGTTGTCGATCTCGCAGGCGGAGCCAACGACGGAACAGCACTCTCGCAGCGACGAGGGCGGCAGTTGTAGCGGCGGTCGACAGGACGAGGACACCCGCAGGGCCCCGGAGCTGCCAGGCAAACACAATTCCTGCCGCAGCCGCTCGTTCGAGGACTGCCCAGACCTCCGTCAGAACGGCGGCGATCGGCCGCTCGGAGGAAATCAGACGACCGGTCTTGATCAATTCGCCGAGCCCTCGCCGCCACACGAATGGAACCAAGAGCATCAGATATGCCACCTCGAGCACCGCGAGGACTGTGGCGATCCGCCACGCCCCGGCGACCGGCGCCAGCCCCTGGAGTAGATCGGGTGCTGCCACGGTGAGTACGGTCAGCACGACGACAGCTGCGAGCCCCGCGATGATCGCGTCGAGGACCACCAAGGAAGCCATCAGGACCGCTACGAAGGCCGCCCTGCCCTTCCTGCTAACGAGAAAGTCGTCGGTGTCCGTCACCCGTCGATGAAACATCGACTTCGGGTGATCCGTCCAGAGTCGGTTCGCCGGGCGGACAGAACACTGCCTGTACTACGTCTGAGGAGACTGGCTCCGGCCGTCCGACTCGCATCATCCGGAGGCGGCCGAGGCTCGCCGAGCAGCCAAGTGAGCAGCCAAGCCGACGAGCATCAGCGGACGGCCGCGGACGCGGCCGCCAGATCAGGCATGAGGACCAAGCCGTGGACCAGCACCAGGGGACCGACTCGTAATGCGTCGGTCAGCGGCCGACGCGGATGCGGTCGGCGGCGTGCAGCTCCCGGGAGCCGTCAGCGCGGAAGATCACGATGACTGGGACGCCCTCGCCTATCTCCAGTTCGCGTCGCTCCGTCGGGGTTGGCATCCGGGCGGAGGCGGTATCGCCCTTGAGGAGAGTCACCGTTTCGGTCGGCTCCAAGGCGCGGACGAAGGTGCCTCGCGGGGGTTCCACGATCACGAGCCCTTCCGACCGAAGTAGCGCTATCGCTTGTCGGACGCTCGTTCGGCTCAGCCCGTACTCCTGAGCTAGCCGCAGCTCGCTCGGACGAAGTAGTCAGGCTCCTCCAGCCCTCCGGTGGTGTTTCCGTGCGTAGATGAAGGCAGCCAGACCAAGGATCGCCAGAGCGCCGGCGATCCATGCTGCGACCTGAAACCTCTGCTCGAAGGCGAGGGCTTCCGCGTTCTCCTGCTGGATGGCCTCGGGTGTCGGGTCCTGATCGGGCAGGGTGATTCCGTTCCACAACGGAAGGCAAGGAAGCAGACAGGCGGCCAACATCAGGAGGACCCCGAGGACCGTTAGCGTGCGCGCACGGGACACCGCGACAGGCTCCCACAGCCTCGATCGTCACGCTGTCCCGGAGGCTCCTGAAACCGGATCGGTCGATATCCCGGTTGGGTCAGTGCGCGGCGCATGCCCGCTTCCGGGCGACGAGGGCCAGGTCCAGGCCGTCACCAGGCCGTCGGAGGCCGATCGTGGGTGACCAACGACGACCACTGGTGACGACGTCTGCCCAGGTGACAAGGCGTGGCCGGCCCAATGACTAGGCCGGCCGGGTCTTCCTTACCTGTAGTTGGTGAACTGGTGGCAGCCAGATCAGGGCGCGTAGCTGGGGTCGGCGACGGTCTCGGCGATGCGGGTGAGCCAGTGCATGTCGTTGGCTCGAGATTCTGGACTGGCCTCGGGGTTGAGGATGCTACGGAGAAATACGGCGACGTCGTCGAGGTGCCGCTCGCTGCGGTAGTAGCTCAGCATGGTCTGGTCCGGTTCCAGCGGCCCATAGCCTCGGCGGAAGAGTCCGGCACGGTGCGCGTTGATCGGGTGGTCGCCGAAGTCTCGGCTGTAGATGAACACCAAGTCCCGCTCGCGCGGCGCGAGGATCGGCGCATCCCAGTCCACGACGTGCAGTGGACCGTCGCCGTCAGCGATCAGGTTGCCGGGGTGGATGTCGGCGTGGCAAATGACGTGTTGAGCTTGCGTCACGCGGGAGGCCAGGTCATCGACTGTCTCCGACAGCCGATGCAGCGCGGCGCTGTACCTGTCCCAGAAAGCGCCGAGGGCCTCGCTCGCCGCAGCCTGCCCGCCAAGGGTTCTCAGCCGCTCGCCCGCGCTCGATCGGTAGGTCTCGACCGGCAAGACGGCGGCGATGTCGGCGCTCGGCGTGACCGCATGCAGCCGACCCAAAAACTCGCCGTACTCGATCCACTGGCGGTCGGTGAGACCGCGGCCCCACAGGCTGCCGCCGTGGTGGAACGGGTAGAGCAGCAGCTGGTAGCCCCCGAACCCGTGGCTGGCTCCGCCGGCTGGCAGGTCGATCGGTGCTACGACCTGCCCGACGCCCTGCGCTCGGAGGAACCCGGGCAGCAGGACGGCCGACGGGGTGAACTCGCCGCGGCGCATCTTCAGGAAGTAGCGCTCGCCGTCGGACGTGTCTACCCGGTACGCCCATGCATGCCCGTCAAGCCCGACCGGCATAAACACGAGATCGGCGACGTTCACGGCCCAGGCCCCGGCCACCTCAGCCGCCAGCACCCGCTCGTCAACGCCAGGCTTGTCGATCATTGACGGAGCGTTGCAGTTCGCAGTCCGGCCGGCAACGGATTTGCCACCTGTAACCGGAGTCAGCAGCGAACCCGAACCACGACCCTGCCGGGGTCGGCCTGGCTCGCCAGCGGAACGGCCGTCGACAGCAACGTCACCGTATGGCGGCACCCCGACGAGCGCTGGCACGGACGAAGCTCCGAGCGTGCAGTCATTGCCGGACGCGTGCGGACGAGGCGCACAGAGCTTACGAGCGAGGGTCGCAGGTCGTCACTCACGCTGCCTCCTACCTGCTGCATGACGGCAAGGCTCGACCACCGAGCACGAGGAGAACGCTGGACAGAACGGGGATGAGGGACGAACTCGTGCTCCTGATCAGGTCACCGCGCCGGCTCGTGCAGGTGCCGAGGTGTCCCGGCCAACCGGGTCGACGGGTCCACATGAGGGCACGGAGCCAGTTCAAGGTCGCGTCAGGCCCGGCCGGCGGGGACACCCTCCCAGAATCCCGTTCAGAGTCCTGAGCCGTGGTCGCGGCCAAGTCCCGCGTCGCGGCCCTTGACTATCGCCGCCGCACGGTCCGGCACCTGCAGCTTTGTCAGCACGGTCGAGATGTGGTTGCGCACCGTCTTCTCCGACAACACGAGCCGCCTGGCGATCTCGTGGTTGCGGCAGCCGGCCGACATCAGGTCGAGAACCTCCCGCTCGCGCGGCGTGAGGTCCGGGAACACCTGGGCGGAGAAGTCTTTCTGCGCTCCGGTGAAGAAGGCCATGATCCGGCGGGCGACGGCAGCGCCGTACACCGCGTCGCCGGTCGCGACGGCCAGCACGGCGCGGACGATCTCATCGCGCTCGGCGCCCTTCACCAGATACCCGTGCGCGCCGGCGCGGAGCGCCCCGAAAACCGCCTCGTCGTCCTCGTGCATGGTCAGGACGAGCACCCGTACGCCGGGCCAGCGTGCCCTGATCCGTCGGGTCGCCGCGGCGCCGTCCACCCCGGGCATCGCGAGATCGGTGAGCACGACGTCGGGTTGGGTCCGCTCCACGAGGGCGATCAGCTGCTCGCCGTCCGGCGCCTCCCCCAGCACCTCTATGGAGTCCGCTCCGCTCAACGCCGAGCGGAGGCCGAATCGGAACATCGGGTGATCGTCAGCAATGACAACCCGGACCGGCGGGCGGTCTCCGCTTCCGCCGACGTGCGGGCTCACGACGCGTCCTCGATCGGGAGGCGGGCGACGACTGTCGTGCCACCCCGGCCGGAACGCACCTCGAGGCTGCCGCCGACCGACTCTGCCCGCCGGCGCATGGACGGCAGGCCGACCCCGGTCCCCGCCCCGGGGCCGGTCATTCCGCTTCCGTCGTCGGCGATCGTCACGACGAGTTCGTGCCGGCCGGTCGGCAGTTGCGCTCTCGTCATCGCCACGCTGGCGGTTCGGGCGTTCGCGTGCCGGACGACGTTGGTCAGCGCTTCCTGGGTGATCCGGTAGGTCGCGGCTTCGACGGGAAGCGTCAACGTCGGTAGGTCGTCGATGTCCAGGGAGACCTCGACGGCCCCGTTGACCGAGTCGGCGTGCCGGCGTACGGCATTGACGAGGCCGAGTTCGTCCAGGGTGACCGGACGGAGGTCGTCGATGATCCGGCGGACGTCGTTCACCGTGGTGGTGACCTCCTCCCGCAACCGACCGACGATGGCCTGCGCCGTCGTGGCGTCGGCGGCGGTGATCGCGTCGTCGATCGCCTGCAGTCCGAGTCCGATGCCGGCCAGGGCCGGACCGAGCCCGTCGTGCAGGTCCCGACCGAGACGCTGACGTTCCGATCGGGTCGCGGCAACCACCCGGTCGCGCTCCACCTGCAGGGCCTCCATGAGGTCGACGGCGCGCAGCACCACCGCGACCTGCGGCGCCAGCAGCCCGAGCACGCGGCGGTCGTCGGGCGTGAACGGCGATGCGTGGTGCCGGTGCCCGACCTGCAGCTCACCGATGCGCTGACCCTCGAGGAGAAGGGGTATCGCCTCGTGGCCGCCGGCGACGACGTCCACCTCCCCGGCGGCATAGCCACGGTCCGGGCGCGCCACCGCCACCGGCCGGCCGTCCACCGCGACCACCGCCGCCCACGGGGCCCGTACGGCATCCGCCACCCCGGCCAAGACCCCGGCGAGCGCGTCGCCCTCGGCCGCGACGGTGCCGCCGACCCGGGTGACCGCCTCGAGCGGGTCCCGGCGGGCTCCGTACACGAAGCGGTCCACGCCGAGCTGCAGGCGGTCCCGCAGCGGGGTGATGCCCACCGCCACCAGGGCGGCGGCCACGACGCCGGGCAGCCGGCCGTGGTCGAGCAGGCTTCCGGCGAAGGCCGACACGCAGAAGTACACCCCTACGACGGCGGCGGTGAGCGTGCCGTAGGTGAGGGCGGGGCGCAGCACGATGCCGAGCAGGCGGTAGCGGATGACGCCGACACCCACCGCGACCGGTACGAGGAGCGCGACAACGGCGAGCACGGGCCGCGGCAGCGGGACGAAGAACGCGCCCAGGGTCAGCGGGATCACCGCGGCGACGAGCCAGGCGAGTTGCACTCGCTGAGGACCGCGAGCCCGTACCAGCCGCACGGCTGTCGCCACCCAGATCGTGACCGTGCCGCAGATGATCGTCGCGAAGCAGGCGACGACGCCGACCGTTGTCCACCAGCCGGTGGGCAGGACCGCCGGGGCTTGGCCCGCGCCGACATCGTCGTAGGAGTCCTGGCTGAACGTCGCACCGACGGTGAGTACGGCCATGGCGATGACGACGCCGAGCACCGGCCACCGCCACCAACGGGCCGGCAGGCGACCGGTGGGATAAAGGGCCAGCAGGACGTTCGCCTGCAGCAGCAGCGACGGGAAATAGATCATGACGGTGAGCAGGCCCACCCAGTCGGCGTACGGCCAGGGCGGGTCGGCCCGCGTGCCGAACGCGCCGTAGGTGTTGCCGCTGTTCGAGACGGACTGCAGCGCCCCGACCAGCACGAGAAGCCAGCCGATCCGGTTGCGCGGGCGCAGCGTGACCAGCAGCGCTCCGGTGACGACCCAGGCCAGCCCGGCCACGGCGACGGCCGGGACCGGATCGAGGCCCTCCCCCAGCGGCGGCTGCGTGCTCGCCCAGCCCACCAGCGCGGCCATGGCGACGGACGCTGCCACGACCAGCCACGCGAGCAGAACGGGCACTCGCGTCCCACGCACGCGGACCGAGCCAGCGGGCTCCACCTCATGGTTCACGCGCTCATTGTCAGTCAGCGGTTGTCCCGCACAACACCACCGATGTCCCGGATCAGCCGGGCAGTCGTCCCGGGTGCGATCGCGACCGCGGTCCCATGCGCCCGACCGTCCGGGCGCCCGAGTCTCACTGCCACAGCCGTCGCCCGACGGCCCGCTGCGAGAGGAACTCCGATGACGACTCACCTTGACAACCCGACCGCCACTTCCGCCGAGCGCCGGCCCAACCTGGCGGTCGTCGGGGCCGTCGGCGGTACGGTCGCCGCCCTGCTCGCGGTGATCTCCACGACCGTCGACACCCCGTTCCGTCCGAAGGAGGGGCCGACCTCGGGCCAGTGGGGAATCTTCCCCGACGCCTCGGCGGGAGAGATCGCGGCGCACGCCGGCATCGCCCTGCTCGCCGCGGTGGTCGTCTTCGCGGTGGCGGCGCGGGTCGCCCTGCGGCGTGAGCCCGGCTCGACCGCGGTGTGGTCGCTGGTGCTCGCGATCCTCGGCCTGCCCACCGGCATCGTCGTCTACTGGTCCGGGCTGCCGGCCGCGCTCGGCATCGCGGCGATCGTGTTGGGGCTGGACGCGCGGCGCCGCCTGGGCCGGCTCCCGGTCAGCGCCGCCGTCGGGATCGGGCTCGGAGCGGTCGTCCTGCTCGCCAATTCGATGCTGGTCTTCGCGAGCTGACGCACGTCACGCCATGATCGCCGCTCCGGCAGCGGCGATCATGGCGTACCTCCGGTGCCCGTCGCTCCCCACCAAGCCGCCATCGAAGCCGTCGGGGGCTGGCGAGGTCACGGTGTGCGAGGTCGTCCGGTGCATGGGTGGATCCTGTCGGACTCCGCGAGCCGCGGGAGCCCCACGTGACACCAACCGGTTGGGCCTGACCGCTGTCGGCTTGGGCCGAAGTGGCAAGCTGCCGTGGTGTTTGCGGAGCCGCGCGGCGACTACACCTGGCTGTTCAACCTGGTAGCGACTGATCCGGTCAGCCGCAACCGTGCGCTTGCCCGTCATCAGGCAATGCTCGCCGCGGCGACCGACGCACTGCACCTGTCCAATGGCCTGTGGGCCGCGCACTACCGGTCGAGGTCCAGCCAGACTCGCCTCGGTGCGGCATTGGACCAGGCACGCGCCGACTTCCGGTGGCATCAGGAGCAGACGATCTACGGTCCTCTGCACGCCTTCCGGGACGCCGGGGACGGTGACGATGTCGCCCGTGCGCTGTGGGCGCCGTTCGCCGTCCTGTACCTGCGGTGGGAAGCGGAATATCCCGACGAGTGGGGAGCGCCGGAGTCGTGGATGTGGTCCCGCTGGGGAACCAAGGAGGCGATTCTTCGCCGGCTCGATCGCGGCGGTCTCCCGGAGGACGTCCAGTCTCAGATCGCTGAGCTGATCCTCGCGGCGCTGGGGCGACCGTATCGGTGCAAGGACTGGATGTATGCCTGCCTGGTCCGCCACCTCGACGACCCGTTGTTCCTCAACAGGGTGGAGATGCTGGCTGCCGCCGATGACCCGTTGGTCCGGCTCCGAGCGCAGTTCGTTCTGCACGTGGCCACGCACCGCGAGCAACGGACGACCCGCACGAGCTGGCGACGGTGGCTCAACGCAGCCCCCTGACCTGCCGGCTGCTGGCAAGCGCAATTCGACGGTACGGGCGGCCACCCTCCAGCGTCAGCCGTGCCGCGTCCCCGGCCGTGCTGATCGCCACGCAGGTCCTAGGGGTGTCGGGAAGCCAGCCGACCGGGCGGCAGCTGCGCCCACCGTCGGGCGTCGGCCAGCCCTTGCTCAGCAGGTGGTCCCACATCCGTCGGGCCACCTGTTCGGCCGACTCGCCCGCCCGGCCGGCGACGCGGTAGGAGACGGCGCAACGACCGGTGCCGCACTCCGCGACGCCGCCCGCGCCCCGAACGGCGAGCCCGCCCGGCAGCGGACCGAGTTCCTGCACCGACGGTACGAACCGGTCGTCGTTGAAGTCCCAGGCCGCGGCCGGAATGCAGCCCAAGGCGACGAAGGGCAAGGGCGGCTGGTCGGTCATCGTTGCCTGGCGGAAAGGGTTCCGATGAGTTTCCGCCCCGCCAGTCGTCCATCTCTGAGCACCAACCCCAGTCACACACGTTCGACGCGACGCAGACCACCGGCGGGGACGCGTAGCTTGTGCCGGCGTCCCCGCGCCACCAGTCCACGACGCCGCCCTGGAGGTTCATGATGTATCCAACGGTCCACTCGTTGCGCACGTCCGGCGGCGTCATCGCGACGGCGGAGGCGTGATGACGACGGTCGAGGCGGACGGCGTCACGCTCGGGGTCGAGCACTTCGGCGACGTGGGGGCGCCGCTCGTTCTGCTCGCGGGCGGCACGACCATGCTCTCCTGGCCCGATGCACTCTGCGTGGCGCTCGCACGCCGCGGGCGCCACGTTGTCCGTTACGACCTGCGCGATTCCGGCGCGTCGACCACCGTCGATCCGGAGGCTCCGGCGTACACGCTGCGCGATCTTGCAGCCGACGCCGCGGCGCTCGCCCGCGAACTCGACGACCGGCCGGCGCACCTGGCGGGCATCGGCGTTGGCGGGATGGTCGCCCAGGTCGCCGCGCTCGACCACCCGGACGCGTTCTCGGCGCTCACCCTCGCCGGAACGCGGCCTGTCGCTCCAGGCCCGGTGGACGACGACCTGCCTGACCATGACGCGGCGACGATGGGCCGGCTGTTCTCGCGTTCGATGCCCGACTGGTCCGACCGCGCCGCGGTGGCCGAGTTTGCCGCCGGAGGCGCGGAGATCCTCGGTGACGACCCCGTCGCCGCGCGCGCGACCGCCGAGCGCAGATGGGACCGCGCGCCGGGCACGGAACCTGCGGTGCAGATGGCCAACCATCTGGGCATGGTGTTCGCCAAGCTCGACTGCACGCCGCGCTGGCGCGAGCGCCTGTCCGAGCTCGCGATTCCGACGCTGGTGGTGCACGGTCGCCGCGACCCTTTCTTCCCTCTCGGCAACGGCAAAGCGCTCGCCCGCGAGATCCCTGGTGCGCGGCTGCTCGTGCTCGAACGGGCGGCGACGGCGATCCCTGATGCGGCCGCCGGTGAGGTCGCGGCGGCGATGCTCGCGCTCCAGGATGTACCCGGCCGCCACCTTGGTTGCTGACCGCCTTCTCACGGAGGATCGGCGCATCGGCTTGCCACACCACCTACCCGCGGCCGCTCGCCCTGCCGTTGGTGGTGTACCTGGCGCTGCCCTGCACGGGCCCGGTCGGGCAGGGCGATTCCGGTCCCGCGGCACGTCACCCTCGCCTACCCTGAAGCTCCGCGGGGCGGTGCTCGCTAAAGGTCCGGCGTGTGGTTCCGACACGTCCGGTGCGCCTCGCACCGGGTCTGAGACAGGAGCCAGACATGCGTGTGGCCGTCGCCGGCGCATCCGGCAACATCGGGTCCCTGACCGTGGCCGCCCTACGCCGCCATGGCCACGATCCCGTCCCGATCAGCCGGTCCCACGGTGTCGACCTGGTGGCCGGCAGCGGGCTGGACGCGGCGTTGACCGGGGCCGACGTCGTCGTCGACGCGATCAGCGCGCCGGCGGCCGACCGCGAGGCCACCGTGGCGTACTTCGGCGCCGCCACCCGGAACCTGCTGAGGGCCGAGCAGGATGCGGGGGTCCGGCACCACGTCCTGCTCTCCATCGTCGAGGTGCACCGCATCGCCGGAACCGCGCACTACTCCGGCAAGCGGGAACAGGAGCGCCTGGTCTCGGCCGGAGACGTGCCCTGGACCATCGTCCCTGTCACCCAGTTCTTCGACTTCGGCGCGACGGTGGCCACGTGGACCGAGCGTGACGGCACAGCCTACCTCGCGCCGCTGCTCGTCCAGCCGATCGCACCGGCCGACGTCGCCGAGGTCCTTGCCGAGGTGGCCGGTGGGCCGCCGCAGGGGCGTCACCGCGACGTGGCCGGCCCCGACCGTCACGATCTCGTGGACATGGCCCGCCGGACCCACCGGGCGCTCGGGCGCGAGATGAGACTCGTCCCCACCTGGGAGGCGATCCTCGGCGCGGACATGGCGGGCAACGTGTTGCTGCCGGGACCGGACGCCCGCATAGCGCCCACGACCTTCGACGACTGGCTCGCGGACCAGGAGGCGGGCCGGGCGCGGCCGCGGTAGCGACCGTCCTGCTCGGGGCACGACCCCTACGATTTCCGGGCGACGGCGACGGAGCCTTTCCCACGGGCGTGATCCGCGTAATCTACGCGTCCACGGCGGCACCCGCGAAGGTCGGCCTGACCTCGCTGACCCTGCCGGCCGGTGGCCTGACATCGATCCAGTCGGACCCGAAGGCCGCGATCGCCGTCGTGGTCTGGGGCATTGTCGCCACCGGGATCACCTTCCACCTCACCTACAGGATCATCGCCGCTGAGGGCGCCACCAACGCCGCGACGGTCGGCTATCTGCTGCCCGTGGTCTCGGTGGCACTGGGGGCCATCCTGCTCGACGAGCGTTTCAGCCTCCGGATCGCCGCCGGGATGGTGGTCGTGCTCGTCGGGGTCGGCCTGACCCGCCGGCACAAGCGGGCGCTGTCGCCAGCGGCGTCGGCGGAAATCCGGCAGCGTTGACCGCACCGAGAGCTTGACCCCATTCCAGCGAAAGAAGGGACGGGACGCAGCCGGCGTGTGATCGCACCTCCACCATTGAGCGAGCGGAATGCGGCAGATCCGGATACGGCTACAACCGTCCTCGCGCGCGACTGTTACCCGAGCAGCGGACAACCTGGCGATAGCAGGGTTGTACGCCTGTGCCCAAGATAGCCAACGAAGCCGTTAGCGATCGGCGAAGAGGGCAGGAGTCGAGAGCGAGACCCGCTGAGTTCCAGGGGCGGCCAGACCGACCAGGCGAGGGCGACATCATGGCCGGCGTCGCCCCGAGGAACACCAGGACTGCAGGGACGCCGGCAGTGAACCACGTGCCGGGCGGGCGGCGAGGCCGACCCAAGCACGTGGTCCACAGGCGGCGAGTGTCAGAGCTGCCGAAGGATGGCCACTTTGTCGTAAGCGACGGCGACGACGTCCGGCTTCCCGTCCCCGGTGACGTCACCGATGGCCAGGGAGTCCGCCTGGGGGCCGACCCCGTCGACCCTGTTCGTCGTGTACCCGCCGAGCTGTCCGGTCGACCGCTGCAGATAGACGCTCACCGCGAGCCAACTGTTGTGCGCGACGACCAGGTCCTTGCGGCCGTCGCCGGTCAGATCGCCGACAGTGAGGCCAGAGGCACTGTCGTAGGCGGGATATCTGGTCGGCGTCGTCGCGAGCCCACCGGCGCCCTGCGCGAAGACCTGGACGGCGGCGTCCGGAGTGTTGCCGTCAACGCTGGTCACCAGGTCGGCCCGGCCATCGCCAGTCACGTCACCGACCGCCGCGCCTTGGCCGACACGGCGGAAGCCGCTTTCGTCCGCGGGCGTCCGGTAGGTCGTCGCCGGCCCGAAGGAACCATCTGCGCGGCGCAGCCGCACCCACGTGCCGTGGCCGTAGAATTGCGCGATGTCGATGCGGGCATCTCCGTTCAGGTCGGCGGCGAACACCTGGTCCACTGGTATGCCCGCGATGATCGGGCCGGTAATCGTCCGATATGCCTGGAAGGCATGCGCCGCAGTCTGCCTGTAGATCCTGACCTCGCCCGGCCGTGCGCCGACGACAAGATCCGGCCGTCCGTCCCCGGTCATATCCGCGATCGCCACGTCCCCGGCGCCCCCGGAGACCAGCAGCGGCGCGGCGAGGCGCCCGCCCCGCTGAAACAGCACATCGACGCCAGCGGACGACGACATTGCCACGTCCGTGCGGCCGTCGCCGTCGATGTCGGCGACCGCGAGTTGCACGTTGCTGTTGTAACCGCCGTGCGCCTTGATCCTGGTGGGAGCGCCGTAAGTGTGGTCGGACCGCTGGGCGAAGACCAGCACAGAACTCGTCTGCGTGCCGTCGACGGCATCGATGCCGACGACGATGTCGCGTCGCCCGTCACCGGTGACGTCGGCGACAGTGACGGCGCTGGTCGCAGTCGACCCCGTGGCAAGGTACTTGGCGGCCGCGAATGTCCCTCCACTCGCCGCCTCAGCGGGCAGCGGCACCGCCACCCCGACCGCTATGGCGAGCGTCGCGGCGATACCGACTCTTACACCTCTGTCCATTGTGCCCCCGTCATGTCCTGGCCCTCGATCGACGACCGTTCACGCGCCACGTGCCCTGATCACCTACGTCGCAAACCCCTGCCACGCCAACCTGTGGACAGGCATGCACGCCCGCGCGTGCTGAACTCCTTGTCAATCACCCGCCGATCATCACTGAGGCTCGCAACATCCGTGCCGTTGATGAAACGGGAGGTGACCTCTTCGGACACGCCGAAGAAATCACCAAGCAAGAAGCCCTGGCCAGGAGGTTGCTGGTGGGATTCGAGTCTCAGCCCCCCCGGGATCTATACCGCCAGCAACACGGCCGGCCCCAGAGGCGTACGCCGATGCGGCAGACTCTCTTGAGTGGCGTCAGCGGGCCACGACGACAGCCGGCACCGGCCAGGCGGGGAGCGTTGAAGGCTGACCTCTTCGGTCTTCTCTGGGAGGTCACGCCGGACGGCTCGCCCGCATCATCGCAGGTCAGAGCCCTCCGCTCTGCCCGGCCTCGGTGAGCCATTCGGGCACAGTGACCACTTCGCCAACCTGCACCCAATCTGCTCCCACTTGCAAGGCCAAGGCACTCAGCGGCTGCTTACCGCTCTGACCTGTGCATACTCCCCTGTCAGGGGACATAGATTGCGCTCGACTGCTGCTCAAAATGGCTGAGCACTCCGTGTGAAGCGGGACGCTGCACCGGCTCTGACCTGCGGTGATGAGAAGCCGCAGGTGGGGGCGGGTGCAGTTGAGCGCCGTTGCGTGCTGTTGGATGCGGTTGAACGCGGTTCAGCGCGCCCCACTGCTCCCCACGTGCTCCCCGATCCTGGCGCACGAACGCGCGGTCGCCCGGGCGCCTCGGCACTTCGCTTCGGCACGTCTCCAAAGAGCAGCACCGAGGCTGACGTTTACTCAGCGTGGCCGCGCGCTGAGACACGACGCGCACGGTCGGGGGCATGACCGTGTGCCACGCGGACAGCGGCATGTCAGTGCATTGAGGGACGCCAGTAGGGACGCCCCGATGGGCGTTACGGCCTGAAGCGCGTGGGGCCAGTGGCGCAGAAGGACGTGGTTACCGCTTCCCCGTCGGGCAGACACTGGCCATCAACCAGCGCTCTGTCGCGCAGCGGCTCACCGAGATTGACCTCGTAAGAAACCTGATTGTTGCCGGGGCACGCTGCCGCACCGGGCGGCTTCAGAGCGACGCTGAAAGTCACGACGACCTCAGACTCGCTCATGTGAATCTCCGGCGCCAAGACCTGCCCCGTGACCCCGCCGTTGCAGCCCAGTCGCGAAACGAGGGCAACGAACGTCGTGGACGATCTCTGAAGGCGCTGGCCCGGACTGAGATCCCAGACAGCAGCATCGCCACCCGCGCTCGTCTGTGTCGATGAACTCGACTCGGCCCCAGAAGTCTCAACTGATCCTGCGGTAGCTGGTTCGGTTGTGGCGCCGCATGCCGTCAGGGCCGTCAGGGACGCCCACATCAGCACCGAGCCAAGCCGAAATCGGGTCATCATGTCGATGAGACCTAATACCGCCTCAATCGGTTCCCCCCAACCTCGGAACGCACGGATCCCGGCATGATCGGACGCTGACCTGGCGCGCGGTCAGCGGCAGAAGCGGGCGTCTTTCGGGAGCCGATCGCCAATCTCCGTGGCTGCATGGCGTCGGGCTGGCGGTGTGTCGTGCGAAGATCCGCCTGTGACGGTTCTTCTTGAACACGGCGGCCGACAGTTCCAAGTCATGGCCTACCACGACGCGATTCGGCATGACGGTCCGGCGCTTGAACTGGCCGAACTGGTAAACGGCGAGCTAAGGGACGTCTCGTAACCCCGGTGTCTGTCTGCTAAGGACGATCATCAAGGATGCCTGACGTGCAGGTGATCTCCGCAGCGCGCGCCGAGTGGATCTTCCCGTTCACTGGCCTGCAGCCGGCCCAGTTCCGCCGGCTGGTCCGCCTGGTCGCCGAGCGTGGCGGGGACGCCATCGCAGATGGCCGGCCGGGGAGGCAGTGGGCCCTTGACCTGCCCGACCGGGTGCTGCTGGTGGCGGCGTACTGGCGGACCAACCTGACGATGCGGCAGATCGGTCCGCTGTTCGGGGTGTCGCACTCGGCCGCCCATCGGGTCATCGACACCGTCGGGCCGCTGCTGGCACTGGCGCCGGTCCGCCGGCGGCCGGTCGACCAGATCGCGATCGTCGACGGCACGCTGATTCCGACGCGGGATCACCGACTTGCGGCGCCGAGCAAGAACTACCGCTACTCGACGAACCTGCAGGTCGCCATCGACGCCAGCACCAGGATGGTCATCGCCGTCGGTGACCCGCAGCCCGGCAACCGCAATGACACGATCGTGTACCGGACCAGCGGCATCGACCAGAAGCTGGACGGGCGGCCGGTCATGGCCGACGGCGGCTACCGCGGCAACCCCGACGTGATCATCCCGTACCGCAAGCCCAGCGACGGGAGCCCGCTGTCGGAGTGGAAGGAAGACCTGAATGCTCAGCACCGCACCATCCGAGCGCAGGTCGAACACGCCCTGGCCAGGATGAAGTGCTGGAAGATCCTGCGCGACTACCGCCGCGCCGCCCGCACATTGACCCACACCGCTTCCGGCATCGCCCACCTGCACAACATCGCCCTCGCCGGGTGAGCACCAACCCGGTCGCGGGCAACGCCTTCATCGAGTTACGAGACGTCCCTTAGGTCCGGCTCTCGTAACGATCCTGTTCTCCGACGACAGCAGCGGTGCGGACGAGGTTCTGCTGATCGACTGCGGCCTGCCGTTGCAGATCCTGACAGCATTTATGGAGGAAATCGCGCAAGAAGGACGTCGCATGCGCGGGGCGGATTCGCCCACGATCCGAAGAAGCGCCGCGATGTAGGCGGACGATACGCCAGCTCGTGTTCGGCACCGAGCCGTTCGACGAACGCACGCTTCTCCGCATGTGCGTGCGCCGATCGCGCTCGGATCAACGCGCGACTCGCGGCAAATCCGGATCCCCTGCCCGCTCGCCGTCGCGCAAGCCAGGGAGCAGGAGCTCGCGTTGGAGCGGCCCGGCGGCACCATCCGTTACAGGGACTCCTGCGAGCCAGGGCCTCACGAACCCGCCTACCGACACCTGGCGCGCACCGGCGGCGGCCAACACGCCCGTCAGCTCCCGGCATCCAACGCTCCCGAATCGTCGCCTGGCCCGGCCCGCTCGAACACGCCCCTGCCGTTCACGCGCCAGTTCGCCTGGATGCCGGTTGGTCGTTGGAGCCGTCGTCGTACCTGCTCCACGTCGTCCAAGCGGAATGAGTCCGGCATCCGGAAATAGACGATGCCGTCCACGACCGTCGGGTGGAGCCCGAGGTTGGCCAGCGATTGTGTTGCCGCGTCGCAGGTATCCGCGGTTGGCACAACGTATGCGCGTCCATCTTCATTCTCGCAACAGCTCCGCGTGTCGCACACAGCCCACAGGCTGGCCAGCAGTCCGGCAACGCCTCGATCCACGCACGCCTCCTTGCCGTACGCTCGGAGATGAACCTGGCGGTGCCTGACTGCGATCAGTCCGCCGTTCGTCTTCCGGCAGGCCGGACATAGTGGATAGGGCCCAAGTACGACCGGCATCACTACCCCCAAGCCGAGAAGATCAGGCGTCGAGTTGCCGACTCGCGACTCGCGCCCGAAAGCGTAGCGGCTGCCCCCAAGCACCTACCGCCGCGCTCCCTCCTGCTTTACCTTGCCTTGCCTTCCCTGTCCGGCACCCGACCAAGATCGGGTGCGCGCTCATCGGCAGTTTCGAGCAGCGGCCCACCGACGTCGAGTCACGCTGCGTGACACGCGGATCGCGGCAAATCCGTGTACCCGATCACGGTGCTCGCCGGCCCTCGGCGAAGGTGCGGCGTGCTCGTTGTCTGCGGGTCAGCCGACCGCGCCGCTCATCAGTCACGGATGGGGACGGAGGCAGGTGCGCCCCGGGCTGACCGAATGGGAACACAGGGTGCACCACAACGCCGGTACCGTCTCGTGAACTGTTGCCCCAAAGACCCTGGGGTTGGCATCGGCCGCCTGAGCCGGCGATCGGGCAAAGTACCGCACGGTCCACTCGTCGCGTTCAGGCGGCCAGGCGCTCAGGTTGGCTTGGACGGCTACGCCGTCATCCTCGTCCAGCCACCAGAGCTGGGTTGGGCCGGTCGCCTCGGGTACGCGTTGCGGCAAGTGCCGCTCGTCCCCCACGGGGATGACGTCACGCGGCGTGTAGCAGGCGAAGGTCCGGTGAAACCAGCCGCAGACCGATACGAGCAGTGCGTGGCTTTCCAGACGCTGGTCGACGGAGCGGTCAATTACTCGATACGACCACCGGCCGGGTCCCATAGCGGTCCGGCCGTCGGCGAGAACGTCAACGGGCCAGGTCCAGTCGCCGTCCAGGATGCCAGTGAAGGCCAGCCCGAGCGGGCTACGGCGAACTACCGCACCACCGTCGAGGCCGTATTCCATACCGTTAGGGCCGAGGACGGGGTACCAAAGGCCGCCGTAGCGCTCCTCGAACTTGACCATCGCTTCGACCAACTCGCTGGGCGCTGCCTCGATCCGGTCGTCGATGCGGAGTACGGCCGTCGAGCGGATGTCGGTGCCGGCCATGCACGGCATCCGGCGGGACCGCTGCGCGAGGACAGCTCGGGCACGTCCAGACATGCTCGGATCATCAAGAACGAATACCCCGACAACCTACCACCGACTCTCGCCCATAGGCCTGCTTGCGACTTCTGGCCCGAACCAACAACGCACTCTCCTCGGCATGACGACGCGCGGCGCCAGGCGCAACTGACGCGCGGACAGCGGCATGAGCCTGCATCGCCGCCGAGGTCTCGCGGACGCCTGGGGGGGTACGTGACGATGTTGTGCTGTCTCGGCGTAGATTCCCCCGGTGAGTGCGTACGACACCTCCGCCAAGCTGCCTTCCATCGGCGTGCTGCGGGACCGTTGCAAGGCACTCGCCGTGCTGGAGTGCATCCTCGACGGTGGTGAGCCCTACTACGCCTACACGCGCGCCTGGGGTGACGACGAGGCGGCGTTGATGAACAACGGCAGCGGCGACGAGTGGGCGGTCGTGTTCACCGCGGGGGGCGCGTTCATCCGTGTGTTCGACCACGAGTCGGCGATGGCGCCCTACCGCAATCCGGACCGGGAGCTGTGGCCCGGACTGCTCGACGGCATCCCGGCGGTGTTCCGTCCGCAGATCGAGGAACCAGCGTTCGGCGACGAGGAGGGACGCTTCCTCGCCACCGCTGTACTGTGGCGGCTCTTCGGTGACGACCGCTGGCACGCCGGCGAAGGAATCACGTTCCCCCCGCTCCGCGGACCGTACGACGACAACGCCTCGGACGGCTCTGGGTTGCTCGAGATCCTGCTCGACGACATCGTCGACCGGTACGTCACGTTTGCCGAGGACTACTACGAGATCGAGGTGGATCCGACGGTGGTCGAGCACGTTGTCGCGCACCGCCCGCTCACTGACTTCGTTGTGCAGGCTTTGAACCCAGAGATGACCGTTGCCAGGCTGCACGAGGACATCGCCGCGATTGGGTATTCGATCGTGGCCGCGTGACGTCAGTCCCGTACCTGGACCCCCTAGGCAGCACACTGGTCACTCAACGCAGTACCGGAAGCTGAAGCAATGACTGATCGGTTACGGCCTGTGACGCCTGATCGGCGGCAGTTGAGCGCATCTGGTCGTGGCCCGCGTAAACGCTTCGCTGGAATTAGTGAGCGCCCCCAGTGTTGACTCTCCTTGATGCCCTAGGCGCATGCCATGCAGAAGCGAGCGAACGGCCGCGCGGCGAGCCGTTCATCGCCGATCGGCTGCCCGCATCGTTCGCAGACGCCGTAGGTCGCCGCGTCCACCCGACGCAGCGCGTCGTTAACGTCGGCGATCCGCCCCCGCGCCCCGGCAAGCAGCGCGGTCAACTGGGCGCGTTCGAAGCCGATGGTGGCGCCCTCCGGGTCGTGCTCGTCGTCGGCATTCGAATCCCGCGATGCCAGGAACAGCGCCTCCAGATCCTGGGCCAGCGTCGCCGCCTCAGCCTCCGCCCTCGCTCGCAGCCTCAGCAGTTCATCCCGGACCATGTGTGTAGCCTAACGGCCTCCAGCCGGCACAGCAGGCCATGGAGGGGACGTGCACGGGTGGCGGCAGATCAGTGCACAGGCGGTGGCAAACGATCTGACTCTTGGTAGTTGAGCGATTTGCGCATCTGTTGTGTCACGACGTGATAGCCGGAAGTCTCATACAGCCGGATCGCCCGGGCGTTGTCGCGGAAGACGTTGAGCTCTAGGCGACCCACGCCACGGGAGCGCACTGCGTCCTCGGCAGCAGCGAGGAGCGCGCGTCCGTAGCCGACTCCGCGGTACGTCTCATCGATCTCGATGTCGTAGATGAACGCGCAGTCGGGCGCACCGCGCGGGTGCGTCAAGCCCAGCCACAACACGCCAACATAGGTGCCGTCGGGAAGCACGGCCTTCAAGAACAGCATTCCTGCAGTCGCAAAGCCATCCGGCAACAGGACGTCGTTTGCCTTGGTGGCCAACGCGAGGGCCTCGTCCGTGGGCCAATTGCCGGCTGCTACCTGCTCATCAGCGAATGATCGGATGGTACGGTCACGCCACTCCTCGAACTCGTTCCTCGTCATGTCCCGCACGATCAACTCAGGCACAGCGTGATGGTCCCACACCAACCGATGGGCGGCTGTCCCCGTTGTCCACGCGAGCATCACGTCGGCCGCATGCACTCATCTCGGCTACTTGTTTCATTGACCTGCGACCGTTGCCCGGCCAGACTTCGGTCGAGACACCCGGGCTATGTGACCGATGAGGCCCATACGAGGCAACGTTTTCCCCAAGCTGACGGCCTACCTCGAGGACAATCCGTGGATTGAGCGTCCGTGGGAACGCGCAGCCAGCTGGCCACGCACGCACTCATCGGCCGGACGCGACCGAGCGGCGTGACGTCGCGTAGCGCGCGCCTCGCGCGGCTGGAACGGGCCCGGTGGGTCGCCGGGGCTTCGCGCGGGCCGGGAGCGGGTATCGAACTGGATCGTCACGAGGGCGCGAAGGTGGATCGTCATGGCAGGGACCCGGCAGATCCTGTTCATCCAGGGCGGCGGCGCAGGCGCGCACGACGAATGGGACGACAAGCTGTTCGACAGCCTGAGACGGGAGCTCGGGGATGGGTACGAGGTCCGCTACCCGCGCATGCCCGACGAAGACGACCCGAGCTACGCCAGGTGGAGCGCGGCCATCCGGCGTGAGATGACGGCCTTGGACGACGACGCAGTCGTCGTCGGCCATTCGGTGGGCGCGACGATCCTCATCAACGCGCTCGCCGAGCGGCCACCGGAGCCGGAGCTCGGGGCGATCGTGCTGGTCGCCGCTCCGTTCGTCGGTGCGGGCGGCTGGCCCGGCGACGAATTCGAGTTGCCGCACGACCTCGGAGCGAGGCTGCCACAAGGCGTGCCGGTTCATGTGTTCCATGGGCTCCAGGACGAAACTGCCCCACCGTCGCACGCTGACCTGTACGCCCACGCAATCCCGCAGGCACAGCTGCACCTGCTGCCCGGACGCGATCACCAGCTGAACAATGACCTGAGCGAGGTGGCGAAGACGATCGCTCCTGACGACCTCGGATCCGCCACCCAGGAATAGCCTCGGCTGCTCCGTCGTCCTAAGGGACGTCTCGTAACCCCGGTGTCTGTCTGCTAAGGACGATCATCAAGGATGCCTGACGTGCAGGTGATCTCCGCAGCGCGCGCCGAGTGGATCTTCCCGTTCACTGGCCTGCAGCCGGCCCAGTTCCGCCGGCTGGTCCGCCTGGTCGCCGAGCGTGGCGGGGACGCCATCGCAGATGGCCGGCCGGGGAGGCAGTGGGCCCTTGACCTGCCCGACCGGGTGCTGCTGGTGGCGGCGTACTGGCGGACCAACCTGACGATGCGGCAGATCGGTCCGCTGTTCGGGGTGTCGCACTCGGCCGCCCATCGGGTCATCGACACCGTCGGGCCGCTGCTGGCACTGGCGCCGGTCCGCCGGCGGCCGGTCGACCAGATCGCGATCGTCGACGGCACGCTGATTCCGACGCGGGATCACCGACTTGCGGCGCCGAGCAAGAACTACCGCTACTCGACGAACCTGCAGGTCGCCATCGACGCCAGCACCAGGCTGGTCATCGCCGTCGGTGACCCGCAGCCCGGCAACCGCAATGACACGATCGTGTACCGGACCAGCGGCATCGACCAGAAGCTGGACGGGCGGCCGGTCATGGCCGACGGCGGCTACCGCGGCAACCCCGACGTGATCATCCCGTACCGCAAGCCCAGCGACGGGAGCCCGCTGTCGGAGTGGAAGGAAGACCTGAATGCTCAGCACCGCACCATCCGAGCGCAGGTCGAACACGCCCTGGCCAGGATGAAGTGCTGGAAGATCCTGCGCGACTACCGCCGCGCCGCCCGCACATTGACCCACACCGCTTCCGGCATCGCCCACCTGCACAACATCGCCCTCGCCGGGTAAGCACCAACCCGGTCGCGGGCAACGCCTTCATCGAGTTACGAGACGTCCCTTAGCTAAGGTCGTCCGCATGGCTGACGCTGTCGTGCTCCCCGGCGGTAGGTACGGACCGGGCGCTCCCCTGCTGATGTTTGCCGGCGATGTGGCGGAGCAGCGGGGCGCGACGGTGCATCGATACTCGTGGTCCCAGGAGTTCCCGAAGCCCGATCAGCCAGAAATTGCGCGCTGGGTCGGCCGTGAGGTCACTCCGCTGATCGACACCGTTGGCGGTCGTCCACTGCTGATCGCCAGTCGCTCGGCACGAATGCGGCAGCGATTGCCGCCGAAAGATCCTTGCCCGCCGTGTGGCTCACGCCCTTGCTCACCCTGCCGTGGGTGGCTGATGCGTTGGGCCGTGCCACCGCGCCCTTCCTGCTCGTGGGTGGCACCGCCGACAAAGTGTGGGCCGGTGACACCGCCCGCCGGCTGTCACCCCATCTGCTGGAGGTGGAAGGCGCGGATCACGGCATGTACGTACCCGGCCCGCTTACCGAGTCGATCGCAGTGCTCAGCCGAGTCGTGGTCGCCGTGGAGGAGTTCCTCGACGCGATCCGCTGGCCGAGCTAGACCCCAGCCGTCAGGCTGCTACCCAGTCCCGGGTATTCCTCGCCACAGGTACACCGGTCGCGGCCTGCGTGGTGCAAGTTCATTGGGCGGCCCGCAACCTACGCAGCACGAAATCAAATTGCCCGCCTCGAGCAGCGGAAACGCCTCTCGACATCTCACACCACTCCCCCGCCGACCGTCGACCTCTTGCGGACCATGCGGGCTTGGCTGTACGGATGGCTGTACGACAGGCCGCTGCTGACCATCTGATCCGTAGGAGCATCCACGCTCGGTTCCTCCCCCGCTCGCCTCGGCGGCAGCTCTGCGCCGATGTTCCCTTAATGGCGGCCGGTTGCGCTTCGCTGGGTCAAGCTGGGGTCACCTGACCCTGCCGAAGATCTCGCTAGTTGTCCTCGGCGACCACGTAGGGCGTGTAGCCGATGGGAAGCTCCGTTACCTCCAGTTCGCTGAAGATCAGCGTAAGGTTGTGGACGTTCATCTCGATGCGGACCTCGTGGAAGTCGATCCCGACTCGTTCTGCCCAGTCCTGAGCGCGCCGCGAGTCGGTGATCAGTTCCGCCCCGGGATAGACCGATTGCCACCTCACGGCCCACACGTGGCCGTCGAGATCCGGCCCGATCTCCGGGTCCGTCAGCCGTTCGTCCAACGACTCGCGCCAGATCTGTGGGTTCAAGGCGGTGCGCGTCTCAGCCTCGACGCAGAACCTAAAGAGGTATCGGAGGTGCGTCGGCTGAATACCGGCGCTCGGGGCGGCCGGCACGTAGACGATGACCTCGTAGTCGCGCATGTAGTTGGTGAAGGCGTGGTACAGCACCGCCTGGTCGAAGACGTCGTCCAGGTCTCGGCGCAACTGGGTGATCTCCACGCCGCCTGTTCTATCAACCTGCTCGGCAGGGCCGCTGACCAACGGACGTCACGCGGTTTAGGAAGTGTCGATACAGCTGGTAGCGGCACGGCATTGATCTGGCTTGACCTGCGTCGTCACGCCCGCGGCCACGTCCAGGAGGTGACCGCCGTTGACCCCTCGTCTCCCGCCCGATCGGGCACGCAACGGGCACGGCGGAAACCCGTCTGGTCGCGCCCGCACCGTCAGTTTGAAAGCTGCTTGATCACCGGAGTTCATGTTCGAACCGGCTGGTCGGTCAGGAGCGATGCTGTGGTGACCGCTCGTGTCCGTTCGCGACGTGGTCGGATCCGGCTACTGGCACATGGATGGCACGTTCGAACAACCATCGCAGCCAGGTGAGCACAATCGTGGCAATGTGGCGTCATGACGTCGGATGATGCACCTCTGGCTCCCTATGTTCCGGCACACGGAAAGGGTGTCGAAGGTGACTACCTGGTCTGGTTGGCCTACAACGAGCCCTCCGCAGAGATCTTCCTGGCTCGAGCAGGCATCGAGGCTGGACAGGTCTACCGGACATGGGACGCCGGGTTCGGTGCCGTCCTCACTGGTGAGCAGGTCGAGGCGGTGCGCCGCATTCCCGGCGTGGCCCTGGTCGAGCAGGACACCGAGGGGCGACCCACGCCGTACACGAGAGCCACCCCTGGCGAGCGTGTTGACGGTTCCTACATCGTCGAAGTCGCGCCGGGCGCAGATCCGACTGTCGTAGCGGCGCGCTTGGGAATCGCACCGACGGCCGTTCTCAGGCATGCGCTGCTTGGCTTCGGTGCCGAGATGAGCGATGTCCAACTTGATCGGGTCCGCCGTGACCCTGAAGTGACGCACGTTTGGGACGACGCCCGTATGTATGTGGCTGATTAGGACTACGTGGCTCTCACCCGCACTGCGGTATCCGCATGTGCGCTGTCGGTCGGCGACTTGCGGACTAGATGCGGACTGCGGGTCCGGCGGCCCCGAGCGTCAGTTTGGAAGAGCGTGCTCAACCGGTCGTGATGCCTGAAAGGCCTACGGCCGCCGGCTGACCGGTTGCTTTTCGTGCCCGCTCGTGACCGCTGCGCGCCCCAGTTACTGGCCCACGGATGGCCCGGGCGGAATGTCGTTGACGGGCAGTGGACTCGAACCTAACGTCCGCTCGGTGACTTACCAGTTTCATCACATCACGCTGCGCGTAAGCGACTTGGAACGTTCTCGCCGCTTCTATGAGGGAGTCCTTGGGCTGCGGGTGGATCAAGACTTTCCGGGTGAGAAGCTGCGGTTCAGGCTGGGGGGCACCTCAACCAGCCTCGTGCTTCACCCGGCCCTACCCGGCACGCCTTCCGGCGACCGCTTCACCGAAGCGCGCATCGGCCTGGACCACATCGCCATCGGCGTGCCCGCGGGCGAAGTGGCACGCCTCGCCGACGTGCTGGCGGCGAACGAGGTCCCGAACAGCGGAGTGAAGGCGGACTCGAAGGGTCCAGCGATGATTGTCTTCCGCGACCCGGACAACATCCAGTGGGAGCTGTTCGAGGAGTTGTGATCTGGGCTGGCATCGCGAGCTGGGCGGATCTCCTCGTCGGGCAGTCGTAGACCGTCCAGCCTCCCCGGACGGGGACAAGGTGGAGCGCCTCACCAGCCGAACGACCTTGGCCCCGTCCGGGGAGGCTGGTAGCCCTTGTGGTGCCCGGCGAGGTGATCCGCTCCTGGCCGATCTCTGAGGAGGGCCGGGGTTCGGGGCGGAGCCCCGAGGTCTTCTACGTCATGGTCGTCCGTCAGCGTGGCCGGCCGGCCCGGCCGATGCCGGCCGAAGGTCGCCAGCAGGCCGGGGCCGGGCAGGCGCGGGCCCCCGGGGGGGGGGCGTGGGCGGGGGGT